>JBBQTQ010000036.1:0-25440 GCA_038213135.1 Gaiellales bacterium | reverse complement strand
CGGCCCGGGGCGTGACTCTTCATGTTTGGGTGGTTTTTTGGGGGCTCCCACCCACCCCCCGGGCGGGGGCCCCCCTCCGCCGCCCGGGGTTGTGGGGTTTAACCGGGGGGGGGCGCCCCCCGGCGCCGCGTGATAGCGGGCCAGAAGCCGGCGAGTATCGCGGGAAGGGGCGCTAGTACGGCCGGCGGGCGCCCATGTAGCTGCCCGCGTGCTCGGCGAGCGTCGAGTAGCGCACGACCGAGTTGTGGTGCGGGGCCTCGATGACCATCCCGTTGCCGATGTAGAGCGCCTCGTGCTGCGGCCCCATCGGCCCGGGCTCGAAGAAGACGACGTCACCGGGCTGGAGGTCGGCCTTGGCGACGGCGACGCCCTCCTGCCACTGGTCGCCCGAGAAGTGCTTGATCTTCACCCCGAGCTGCGCGTAGACGAACATCACGAGCCCCGAGCAGTCGAAACCGGACGGATCGGCGCCGCCCCAGACGTACGGGACGCCGAGGTAGCGCTGGGCGAGCAGCACGGCGGCCTGGCCCAGGTAAGCGGCGCTCGGCGGAGTGACAAGGCCCGCAGGCACGGGTGCGTATGGCGTCGTGCTCGGATCGAGGACGGCGGGTGCAGCGGGCTGTGCCGCCACCCGGTCGAGCGTGAAGACGACGACGGCGTCGGCGGACGCGCCCTGCGCGACGCAGAGGGCGACCAGCCCGGAGAGGATCGCGACACGCCCGAACCGCACGTGTCGCGTATCGACGCCTCGGCGGGAAGCTTTAGCGCGGAGCCGCTACTGCCTCCACGCGCGCGCCGCCCTGCCGCTGGAGCAGGAGGATCTGCCGCTCGTCCGGGCCCAGCGAGAGCCGCACGTCCTGGCCGGCGCTCAGGCGAAGGTCGAGGCACACGGCTGTCCGGTGGATCGTGTCGAGCGCGTGGATGAACGACGGCCCCTGCGCGCGCGAGTACAGCGTGTAGACCCACGCTCCGTCGGCCGTCGTCACCCGGCTCATCGGGTAGCCGGTCATCGAGCCAACCGACTCCCGCTTGTCCGCGATCGCCTGCGGTAGCAGCCGCCGCGCGGCCACGTCGTAGGCGCGGACGCGGTAGCGGGCGAGGTTGCGGGAGGAGGTGTGCTGGATCAGATACAGCGTCGAGCCGTCGGGCGAGAGCGCGTCGTAGCCGAAGACGCCGCGCAGGACGATCGCCTGTAGCGGCTTCAGCGTCTTCGCGTTCAGGACCCGGAAGCGGCTGACGGCTCCGCCCGGGGACGTCGACAGCACGAGCTGCTTGCCGTCCCTCGAGACGCCGCCGGTCGCCCCATCCTGCGTCACATATGGGAAGCCGTAGCCGCCGTCCTGGACGTTGCGCCAGGCGAGCACGCGGCCGCTCTTGACGAGGATCTTCTCGACGATCGTCTGCTTTCCCGCCGGGAGC
Organism: Gaiellales bacterium; assembly: GCA_038213135.1. GTDB lineage: Bacteria > Actinomycetota > Thermoleophilia > Gaiellales > Gaiellaceae > JBBQTQ01. The sequence continues at coordinate 24,021 of JBBQTQ010000036.1, read as the reverse complement.
GCGACGTAGCGGACGGTGCCGCTTGGCGAGACGACGCCGTCCCAGCCCTGGCTGACGGAGAGGAGGCCGCCGCCGTCGGCAGCGGCAGCGGCGACCGAGGTGGCCGCGGCGAGGAGCACGGATGCGAGCAGAGATGTCTTCATGCCTCCTATACGCCCGGCGCGGCCGGGGAGGTCCACGGACCTCGCCGCGGCTTTCGCTCGTATCTCAGGCGATGGACCTCTTGCCGGCTCTCCCTCGTATAGTCAGCGCGCAATGCTGGGCTCAGGCCGCGACGAACGCGCCTGGGTCCGAGGAGCCCAGGCCGGGTCAGCCTCGGATCTCGAGGCGCTGTTCCGACAGCACTGGCCGCTCGCCTACCGGGCCGCCTATCTCGTCCTCCACGACCGCGCGGCCGCGGAGGACGTCGCGCAGGAAGCCTTCCTGGCGGCGGTTCGCGCCCTCGACCGCTTCGATCGGCGCCGGCCCTTCGGGCCCTGGCTGCACCGGATCGTCGTCAACCGCGCAATCGACTGGGCACGGCGTCGCGAGCTCCGGCGCGAGGTCGGCGGCGAGGCGCTCGCCGAGCAGCCGGCCGCGCCTACGGAAGACTCCGGGCACGAGCTGCGGCTTGCGCGGCTCTCCCCCGACCACCGCGCGGTCGTCGTGCTCCGCTATCTGCTCGAGTACACACCCGGCGAGATCGCGCAGCTGCTCGATCTGCCGCGCGGCACGGTCAACTCGCGCCTGCGGCGCGCCCTCGACGAGCTGAAGGGGCAGCTCGAGTGAGGCTCGACAGGATCCCGATCCCGCCCGGCGACGAGCAGCGCGCGTGGGAGATCGTCCGCGCCGCGTTCGCCGAGCGCGAGCCCGTCTCCTGGCCACGCCGCCACGCGAGGCCGATCGCGGTGGCGATCGCGGCTGCGGCGATCGCCGGTCTCGCCGCGAGCCCACCCGGCCAGAGCGTGATTCGCGACCTGCGCGACGCGATCGGGCGCGAGCGAGTGGTCGGCGTGAGGCCGGCGCACCGCGAGCTCGTCCGCCTGCCGGCGCCCGGGCGGCTGTTGATCGACTCGCCCCGCGGCCCCTGGGTGATCCAGGCGAACGGATCGCGACGGCTGCTCGGCCCCTACTCGATGGCGTCGTGGTCGCCGCACGGGCTGTTCGTCGCCGCGATCCGCGACTACGAGCTCTACGCGCTCGACCCGCAGGGCAACGTCCGCTGGTCGAAGCCGCGCAAGCAAAAGCTCGCCTCGCCTCGCTGGTCGTTCGAGGGATTCCGGATCGCGTACCTCTCCGATGCGAGCCTGCGCGTGATCACGGGGGACGGCGTCACGGACTGGAGTCTGGGCGCTGCCGACGCTTCGGTTGCGCCGGCCTGGCGGCCGCAGACGCACCAGGTCGCGTTTGTCGGAGCCGACAGCGCGATCCACGTGGCCGACGTGGACGCCCGCAGGCTGCTCTGGAAAGCTCCGGCCGGCGGGGTGCTCCGCCTCGCGTGGTCGGGCGACGGGCGCCGGCTGCTCGCCGCCACGCGGCGGCAGATCGCGATCCTCGACGCGTCCGGCCGCCGGCTCGGGGTTGTCCTGCCGCCCCGCGGCTTCTCCCTCGTATCTGCGGCTTTCCAGCCGGGCGCGGAGACAGTCGCCTACGCGGCGACCTCCGGCACGCGCAGCCGCGTCTATGCCGACTCCCGCCTCGTCTTTTCGGGCGCGGGCTCCTTCGCCGGCGTCGAATGGTCCCCGGACGGCGCCTGGCTACTGATCCCGTGGCCCGCCGCCGACGAGTGGGTCTTCGTCCGCCCGGGCTTGCCGCGGCTTGTCGCGGTCGCGCACATCGCGCGGCAATTCGACCCCGCCGCCCGGACGCCGCGCTTCCCGCTCGTCGATGGCTGGTGCTGTCCCTCCTGAGGGCGTTATAGGCTCCGCCGCGTGCTTGCGGCCGGCGACCAGGCTCCTCTCGACGCGACCGTCTGGCTCGGGCCCAACGACCGGCTGAGGCTGCACGAGATGGTCGAGGAAGGGCCGCTGCTGCTCCTCTTTTACCTGTTCGACTGGACGTCCACCTGAACGAGCGAGATGGAGCTCCTGCGGGACAGGAGCCCGGAGTTCGAGGAGGCGGGCGTGCGGGCGCTGGGGATCTCCCGGGACTCCCCCTGGACGCATATCGCGTGGATGCAGGCGCTCGACCTGAACATCGGGCTGCTCTCGGATTGGAACGCGGACGCCGTGCGAGGCTTCGGCGTCGGACACGAGTTCAGAGGGATGAAGGAGGTGGCGGAGCGGACAGCGTTTCTCATCGATTCGAGCGGGTGCGTGCGTGGGGCCTGGCGCTACGAGGCTTCGCAGGTGCCCGATTTCGACAAGCTGCTCGCCGCCGCCCGGGCTTTGTAGCCCTCGCCGCCGCGCTCTATCTCGCAGCAGGGGTCGTCGCGACCGCGCCCGCGGTCATCCATGCGGGGTCGCACTTCCTCGCCGGCGGAGCGGCCGGTCATGGCGAGGCTGCGGCGGGCGACCACCTGCAGACGACCTACCGTCTCTGGCTCGCGGGACACCAGCTCGAGAACGGCGACGTCCCCTGGCTCGACCCGTACTCGTTCCGGCCCGAGGCCGGTGCGACGGTCAACCCCGCCTGGTGGCCGTTCGGCCTCGTCTTCTGGCCGCTCGTCGCGATCTTCGGAGCGATGGGCGCCTGGAACGTCTTCGTGCTGCTCGGCTTCCTGGGCGCGGGCGCGGCGACGTGCGCATGGCTGCGGGAGCTCGGGCTGCCGCGGGGCCCGGCGCTCGTCGGCGGGCTGGTCTTCGCGCTCGCCCCGTACCGCGTCGACCAGACCGTCGGGCACCTGCTCGGGCCGATCTCGATGCTCTTGCCGCTCGCGCTCTGGGCGTTCGAGCGGTCACGGCGATCAAGTAACACAGTGTCACGAAGTGCGCGGTGGCCGTGGTGGCTCGCGCTCGCCGCGCTCGCGCTCACGTCGATTCCCCTCTCCGGACAGGTGCACCTCGCGCTCGGGGCGATCCCGTTCTTCGGGCTCTACGTGCTCTGCCGAACGCGCGACTGGCGCCTGCTCGCGGCGGCCGGCGCGGGGATCGCCGCCGCCGTCGGCGCGGGCGTGTTGATCCGCGAGACCGTGATCGCGGGATCGCTCGACGCGGGCGGGCGGCACCTCGCCGAGGTGACCAAGTACTCGGCGACCGGCCTCGACTTCCTCACCCGCCACGAGCGGCACGGGCCGGAGAGCTTCGTCTTCCTGGGCTGGCTCACTCCGCTCCTCGCGATCGCCGGCTTCGCCGTCGTGCTGCTCGCACGGCGCTGGACGCTCGCGACCGCACTCGGGATCGGCGCGCTGGTGCCGATCCTGCTCGCGCTCGGCACGAACTTTCCGCTCTACTCGCCGCTCTACGACGTCTTCCCGCCGATGCGCTACCCGCGCGTGCCGGAACGGCTGATGCCGATCGCGTGCCTGGCGCTCGCCGCCCTCGTCGCCCTCGCCGTCCAGGAAGGGCTCAGGCGCGCGCCCAGCCGCTTGCGCCCCGCGCGCTATCTCGTCCCGCTCGTGCTCGTGCTGGTCGCGCTCGACCTGCACGCGACGCTCTTCAAGACCTCCGAAGCCGACGCAGCCAACAAGGCCTACGCCGCGTTCGAGGGACCCGGCCGCCTGCTCGAGCTGCCCGTCTGGCTCCCGGACGTGCACCTCGGCAGCGTCTACCTCTACTACGACATGCAGGCCCGGCGCGAGCGGCCCGGCGGCTACTCGACGACCGCCCCGGTGATCGCCGACAGCGTTGCCCGGACACTGCGGCCGCTCAACTGCGGCGACTGGACGGGCAAAGAGGCGAAGGCGATCCGCGAGCTCGGCGTCCAGGCAATCGTCTTCCACCAGGGGCTCTACAAGGCCAATGCGCTGGAGACCGATCCGCCCTGGTTCGCCTGGCGCGCTCTCCTGCGCCACGGCTACCGCCCCTACAAGACGGACGGCGCGGTGACGCTCTTTGAGACCGGAGTCGGCCGTGCGCCGACGCCGCCGACGGGCGAGCCCTCGCGCGACGACGCCGCGTTCTGCGAGGGCTGGTACGCACCGGACGGCGAAGGTCACCTCCAGAGCCAAGGGCACTCGCCGGTCTGGATCTACGGCGCCGGCGGCGTCCGGCTGATCGTTCGTGCCAAGCCTGCGCTCGTGACGAGCGTCAGCGTCGACGGCGTCCACGTCGTTCGGCAGCGTGTCGGCCCCCTGCGTGAGATCCGCGTCCCCCTCGGCGCGCAGGGCTGGCATCTCGTCGCCTTCGACTCCCGGCTCGTGACCGTCGGCGGGCGCCAGCAGGGCGTCCGGCTGCTCGCCTACGCCCTCGGTTGAAGCTGTCCGGCGGGCGCGTTACAAACGCGCCATGCCGCTCGCGATCGCCACCTACTTCTGGCTGAAGGCCTTCCACGTGCTCGCCTCGGTTCTCTGGGTCGGCGGCGGCGCGGCGATCACGCTGATGGCCTGGCGCGCCCAGTTCGCGAAGGACACGCAACAGCTGCTCACGGTCGCCAAGCAGGCGGAGTGGCTCGGCAGTCGCTTCTTCCCGCCGCTCAGCATCGTCGTGCTCGCGTTCGGGATCGGGATGATCGAGAACGCCGGCCTCGGCTGGGGCAGCTTCTGGATCGACTTCGGGATCGCCATCTGGGCGCTCTCGTTTGCCGTCGGCGCCGGCTTCCTCGGGCCGGAGTCGGGCCGGCTCGCGAAGCTGATGGCCGAGCGCGGGCCTACGGATCCGGCTGTGCTCGCGCGCGTGAACCGGATCGTCTGGGTCGCCCGGATCGACGTCGTGCTCCTGCTCCTCGTCGTCTTCGACATGACGGCGAAGCCGTTTCTCTAGACCGGTAGCTGCACCTCACGCCGCGGGTTCGTCGCTTCGGCGAGCTCGGCGGCCTGCCCGGTCGTCTCGACGACGAAGAAATCGTCGGAGGCGAGCACCACCCGCTCGAGCTCGGATGCCAGGTGCCCGGGCTGGATCAGGAAGCGTTTCGGATCGTTGCGCACGGCCTCGTACTGCCTCGCGCTGACGAGCAACTGATCGCGGCAGCCTGTCTCGCCGCACTCACAGCGGATGCGGAGCGTCTCGCCCGCGCGACCGCGCGCCCGCTCGTTCGCGGCGCGGTAGAGCGTTTGGTTGAGCGAGATCAGCTCGTCGCGCGTGCGCTCGCCCGCCACGCGGTCAGGAATACCCGCAACGGGCGGACTCTCAACCCTCTCCGTCACATACCCATCGCGTGGAAGCCGGAGTCGACGTAGAGCGTCGTCGCAGTCACGTTGGCCGCCTCGTCCGAGAGCAGGTACGCGCCCGCGGCGCCCACGTCGTCGGCGGTGACATGCCGGTGGAGCGGCGCGCGCTCCTCGACGATCGCCTCCATCGTCCCGAAGCCGGCGATCGACCGGGCGGCGAGCGTCCGCACCGGCCCGGCCGAGATCGCGTTCACGCGGATGTTCTTCTGACCCAGGTCCCAGGCCAGGTACTTCACCGACGCGTCGAGGGCCGACTTGGCGACGCCCATCACGTTGTAGTGCGGCACAGCCCGGACGCCGCCGAGGTAGGTCATGGTCAGGATCGAGCCGCCGCCGCGAGCCTCCATCAGGGGCTCGGCCTCCCTCGCGCACGCGACGAGCGAGTACGCGCTGACGTCGACGGCCAGCCAGAAGCGGTCGCGAGGCGTATCGGTGAAACGGCCCTCGAGATCCTCGGCCGCGGCAAACGCGACCGAGTGGACGAGCAGGTCGAGGCCGCCGCCAAACGCCTCACCGACCTCGGCGAAGACACGCGCCACGTCCTCGTCCGAACGAACGTCACACTCCGTCACGAGCGGGCTCCCCACGCTGTCCGCGAGCTCGCGCACGGAGCTCTCGATCCGCTCGCCCTGGTAGGTGAACGCAAGCTGGGCGCCGCGGTCGGCGAGCCGCTTGGCGATCGCCCAGGCGATCGAGCGCTTGTTGGCAACGCCGAGAACGAGACCCGTCTTGCCCACGAAATCCGCCACCGAGGGCGAGTCTAACTTTGTTCGGATACGCTGAGGCCTCTTGCGCCGCCTCCTCTCTTTGACCTTGCTGGTCGCGGCGCTCTGCTCCACGACTGCCGCTGTCGCCTCGCTCCAGCCCGTGAACCGCAAGCAGGGCGACCTGAGCTTCCCCCGCGTGCGCGCGGGAACGATCGCGGTCCCGAAGGGGGCGCACGGCATCGTCCGTGTGATCGTCACGCTCGGCCTGCAGCCGCTCGCCGCCGCGTCGCAGCGCAGCCTCGCGATGCGCGGCTCGCAGGGCCGGCTCGACGTCGCGAGCGCGTCCTCGCAGGCCTACCTCGCCCGCGTGAGCGCCGTCCAGAAGCGGGCGATCGCACGAATGCAGCGCGCGATTCCGGCAGCGAGGATCGGCTGGCGCTTCCGCGTGCTGCTCGACGGCCTCACCGTGTCGCTGCCCTACAAGCAGCTGCCGAAGCTCGTCCGGCTCGGCTTCATCGAGCACGTCTACTCGATCTCGCGCTACACGCAGAACCTGAACGACAGCACCTCGATCATCCAGGCGATCGCGCTGCAGCAGTCGACCGGCGACACCGGGGACGGAATCAAGATCGGCGTCGTCGACGACGGGATCGACCAGAAGAACGCATTCTTCAATCCCACCGGCTACTCCTACCCGGCCGGCTTCCCGAAGGGGAACAGCGCGTACACGACACCGAAGGTGATCGTCGCGCGCGCCTTCGCCGGGCCGGGCTCGGGCAAGGCGGGCCACCTACCGCTCGACCCCTCGGCGTCGTTCCACGGGACGCACGTCTCGGGGATCGCGGCCGGCGACGCGGGCACCGTCCCATCCTCGGTCGTCGCGCTCGGGTACGGGCCCGTTACCGGCGTCGGCGCGCTCTCCGGCGTCGCGCCGCGCGCCTACCTCGGCAACTACCGCGTCTTCGACGTGCCGAGCCCCGCCGGCAACATCGCGGAGACACCGGAGATCGTCGCTGCGTTCGAGCAGGCCGTGACCGACGGGATGCAGGTGATCAACTTCTCGGGCGGGGGCGCTCAGGGCGACCCGACCCAGGATCCGATGGTCGAGACGATCCACAACGTCGCGGCGGCCGGCGTCGTGCCCGTGATCGCCGCCGGCAACGACCGCGACGAGTTCGGCTTCGGCACCGCCGGCTCGCCAGGGACCGCGCCTGACGCGATCAGCGTGGCGGCCGTCTCGAACAACCACGTCTTCTCGCCCGCCTTGACCGTCAGCTCGCCGGCGGGCGTGGGCACGTTCCCGTACACGCCCTTCCAGACGCCGATCCCGGCGAGTTGGGGGACGAGCGACCAGAAGCTGATCGACGTCGGCACGATCATCGGTACCGACGGGCATCCGGTCGACCGGCTCCTCTGTGGGCCTGCGGGGAACCTCGCCGCCGCCGCCTCGACGCTTCCTCATGGCTCGTTGAACGGGGCGATCGCGCTCGTCAGCCGCGGCGTCTGCCCCTTCGTCACGAAGATCGCGATCGCGCAGGCCGCCGGCGCGATCGGGATCGTCTTCGCCGACAACCGCTTCGGCGAGGCGAACGGCGTCGGCATCCAGCCGGCGATCCCGGCCGCGATGATCTCCGACCTCGACGCGGCCCGGCTCCGCACGGCGATGGCGACGACGGGCGGCCAGGCGCTGGCGCGGCTCGGCAAGTCGGCGCAGGCGATCGAGACCGGCCGCGGCGGCGTGATCACGAGCTTCTCCTCCGCGGGCCCGACCTCGTACGGTCACGACCTGAAGCCGGACATCTCGGCGCCCGGCGGGCAGATCGTCTCCTCGACCGTCCCCAACTTCGCGGGTGCGCCGTTCGTCGTCCTCGACGGGACGAGCATGGCGACGCCGCACATCGCCGGCGCCGCCGCCCTGCTGCTGAAGCTCCACCCCGCCTGGACGCCGGCGCAGGTCAAGTCCGCGCTGATGTCGACCGCGGCGCCCGCGTACGACGACACCGCGCGGACGCACGAAGCGGCCGTCACACTGGAAGGCGCGGGCCTCGCCCAGCTCGTCTCGGCCGCCGATCCCAGGGTCTTCACGACGCCGCAGTCGCTCTCGTTCGAGGACATCGACATCACGCACGGCCAGGCCGGCCGCGCGCTGACGGTGGCGGTCGACGACGCGGGCGGTGGCGCCGGCACGTGGACCGTGACGCTGCAGCCGCAGGCCGAGACGAGCGGCGTTTCGGTGAACGTCACGAGCCAGCTGCAGCTCGCCCCGGGCGGCGAGGCGTACCTGCCCGTAACCGCTGTGGCAGCGGGCAATGCGACCCCCGGTGAGAACTACGGCTTCGTCGTGCTGACCCAGGGCAGCGTCATTCGGCGCGTCCCGTACTACTTCATCGTCGAGCGGCCGGGGCTGGAGACGCTCACGCCCACTCCGCTCGCCTCGCTCCAGGTCGGCGACACGAGCAACGGCATCAACCACGCCAGCGACTACAAGTGGCCGACCGCGCCGTTCGGTACCTCGAACATCTATTCGGGCGGCAGGACGGTCGATGAGGACGGCGCCGAGAAGCTGTACGTCGTCCACATCAACGACGCGGTGGCGAACGTCGGCGTGGCGGTCATCCTCTCCTCGCCCGGCGCGCTGATCGATCCCTGGTTCCTGCGCTCGCCGAACGAGAACGACGTCACCGGCTATGCGGGCCTGCCGGTGAACGTGAACAACTTCATGTTCGACTACCGCGCGAACATCAGCGCGGCCGGCGAAGTGTTCCCGCGCCAGAAGGCCTACTTCGTCTCGGTTGACTCCGGGCGCGACCAGAACACGGGCAGGTCGCAGGCCGGCCGCTACCTGCTGCGAGCCTGGATCAACGACGTCTCGCCGCCGCTGATCGCGCCCCTGACGGTGCGGGTCTCGGCCGGGCGGCCGACTCTCGCGCTGCGCACGATCGACCTCCAGTCGGGCGTCGACCCGCTGTCGCTCGTGCTCGCCTACGGCCGGGTGCTCGTCGGCGCCGCGTTCTACGACCCGGTCACCGGAATCGCCCTCTTCCCGCTGCCGCCGACAGCGCCGCCACTGAAAGCCGGCAAGCTGAACACTGTGCTCGTCGCCTCGGACTTCCAGGAGACCAAGAACGTCGCGACCGTCCCGGGCGGCCCGCTGGAGCCGAACACCGCGTTCGTCCCCGCCCGCCTGACCGTCGTCGAGCGCCCGACGGTCGACTGGCTCTCGCCCGAGGCGAACGCCTGCACCACCGCGCACCAGGCGCTGACGGTGCTCGCCGGCTCGCCGAAGAAGCTCCGCACGGTCACGTTCCTCGACGGAACGAAGGTCCTGGCGACGAGCCGCCGCGGGACGCTCGGTCTCTTCTCGGCGACCTGGACGACGAAGGGTGCGAGCAAGGGCATCCACCGGATCCGCGCGGTCGCCGAGGACAGCGCAGGCCACAAGGCGAACGCCGTGCGGCCGATCAAGATCTGCGGCGGCAAGGGCCGCTAGCACTTCAAGCTCTGCTGGCAGACTCAGGCGTAGCGGTCATCACGGGCGGCTCCAGCGGCATCGGAGCTGCCCTCGCACGCGCGCTCTCGGAGCGCGGCTGGCGCTGCGTGCTCCTGGCCCGGCGCGAGGAGCAGCTGCGGCAACTCGCAGAGGAGGTCCGCGGCGAGTACGAGGTCTGCGACGTCGGCGACCGCGGCTGGGTAGAGCACGCCGCATCCACGATCCGAGAGCGGCACCCGGCGATCAAGCTACTCGTCAACAACGCCGGCATCGGCGGACGCAAGGACTTCCTCGCCGCCGAGCCCGAGCTGATCGAAGAGGTGACACGGGTCAACTACCTCGGCGGGATCTGGTGTCTGAAGGCCTTCCTGCCTGCGCTCGAAGCCGGCGCCCCGTCGCATCTGGTGAACGTGGTCTCCGTGGCGGGCACCGTCGCGGCTGGCACCTCGGGGCCCTACTCCGCGTCGAAGCACGCCCAGCTCGCCTTCTCGCGCTCGGTGACTCCACAACTCCGCTCACGCGGGATCGAAACGCACACGATCCTGCCCGGCTTCGCGGAGACCGAGGGCTTCCCGCAGCGGACAGTGCTCCCCCGCTATCTCCACCGGACGATCATCGACCCCGGGGACGTCGCCAAGGCAATCCTGCGCGCCGTCGACCTCGGCATCGGCGAGCTTTTTGTGCCCGGCTGGTACCGGCTCGCGGCGGTGGCGCAGACGCTCCTGCCGAGCCTCGTCGGCCGCGTCGGCTCGCGGATGCGCAAGCCCGCCTGACTAGGGAGTCGCGGCGCAGAGCGTGCGCGCACCGCTCCAGAGCGACCACTTGCCGAACGGGCCGCCGGGGCGATTTGGCACCCGGAAGAGCAGCTGGCGATAGGCCTGCTGCGACGAGCCGGGACAGGTTCCCTTATCGCGGGCGATCAGGTCGATCCGCACCAGCTGGCTGTAGTACCCGCCGTGCGGCTTGAAGATCGCGTTCAGGCCGTGGCCGGCCGCCGTGGCGCCGCCCCAGGTCGTCCACTGGATCTTGGTCACCAAGCCACTCGGATCGCCACCATTGAAGATGGTTGCCGGGCGCACCGTGCCGAACCCCTCGCTCCGCGGGGCATAGAACTTCGGCGAGCCCAGCGTGACGCTCGAGCCGGCGAGGGTCGCGCCGGGAACGAGCGCAGCCCCGACCGCCAAGAGGATCACCAACCGCATGGAGCTCCACGATACCGGCTATTGACGCACTCGGGCACACGCGGGACGATCGGGCGATCCACGCAAGGACCGTCCTGCTCGTCCTGTCACTGACCGCCGCCCTGCGTCAAGGGCTTTGCGCGGCCGCGCGGGCAGCTAGACCTGCCAGCTGCCGCCGCGCAGCACCGGCACGCGCTCGCCCTCGCGGGTGATGCCGGTCACGGCGACCTCGTCGCCGCCGACCATGAAGTCGATGTGGATCGCGCTGCGGTTGGCGCGCGGCTTGTCGGCGTCCGCGATCGCGTCGAGGATCGCGTCGCCGAGTGCAATGTGCGTGACGGCGTTCTCGTCGAGCAGCGTGTCGTAGAAGACCCGGCCGATGCTGCCGACCCGGCCCTCGCGGTCGACGAGCGCCACCTCGCCGAGGTGAGCCGCGCCGTCGTCCATCGCCACGCGGCCGCGCATCACCTCCGCACCGTCCTCCGCGTCGACTTGCACCGCGCGCCCTCCCTCGAAGCTGACCTCGAGGCCACGGATGATCGTCCCGTCGGTGAGCACGAGCGGACGCGTCGAGCGAATCGTGCCCTCCGCGCGCTCGGGATCGGGTGCCGTGAAGATCTCCTCCGTCGGCAGGTTCGGTGCATGGCGCAGCCCCTGCACGGTCTCCATCGTCCCCATCATCCAGCGCGAGCCGGGAAGCAAGCCGATCGTCAGGTCGGTACCCGGCCCCTCGAGGTGCACCGCGTCGAACTCGTGCGCATTGAGCGCCGCCGCGTTCTCGCCGAGAGCAGCGAACCGCTCCTCCCAGGCCGCGATCGGGTCGGGCTCGTCGAGGCGGCAGACGTAGGCGACGTCCTGCCAGAGCTTTGCGAGCGCCTCGGCATCGTCGAGCTCCGGGTAGACCATCTTCGCCCAGATCGGGTTCGGGCACGGAACGACGGTCCAGCTCACCTGCCGCTCGCCGATCACGATCATCGCCTCCTTCAGAAACGGCAACTGGTCGCGGCCGGCGCGCGCCGGGTCGAGCCCGTCGAGTGCGCCCGGGCTCGTCGGCCCGGTCAGCGAGATCCGCGCCGCGTGCATCCGGCCGAGCTCGAGCATCCGCTCACCGAGCCACGGCGGCACGTAGTCGAGCGTGTCGTCGTCGGCGTGCTCGATCCGCGCACGCTTGATGTACGGGTCGAAGTACGTCACGTCGACGAACTGGGCACCCGCGCGATAGGCGCTCGCCGCGATCGCGCGGGCGAGCTCCTCCTGGCCCAGGTGGGCTCCGATCGTCACGACCTGACCCTTCTGGACGTTGGCGCCGAAGCGCACGGCCAGATCGGCCAGTCGCTGCATCAGCCCCTCCGGCATCGCGGTCAGCCTACGCACGCGGGGCCGGCTTGACGGCCAGGTACCAGCCGAGAGTCGCCGTGTAGCCGGTCGGTGCGAGCGAGCGGGCGCGGTCGCGCTCGTCACCCTCGCAGCCGGCGAGGTCGAGGTACTGCTCGAGATCGCGCGGCTCGTCCTCGAACTGGGCCTTTCGCAGCACGAGCCCGTTCGACTCGAAGAGGCCGGTCAGGTCGACGTCGGCGAGCGCGCGTGTGTGCGAGGGATCGCGGGCGCGCTCGAAGCGATTCAGCTCGTTCGCCGCGAGCGGGTCGACGGGCGCGATCTGGTCGATCACGAGCACGGAGCCGCCGAAGCGCGTCAGGCGGACGAGCTCGGCGACGGCCAGCTCGGGCCGCGGCATGTGGTGGAGCGTCCGGACGCTGGCGGCGAGATCGAAGCTGTCGGACTCGAACGGAAGCCGTGTGGCGTCGCCCTCGGCGAACGTGACGTTGGGGAAGGCGGCTGCGCGGCTGCGCGCCTGCTCGAGCAGCTCGGGGACGAGGTCGACGCCGACGACCTCGCCGACGAGGGGGGCGATCGCAAACGCCAGAGCGCCCGTTCCGGTCCCGGAGTCGAGCACTCGCTCGTCCCCGCGCGGCTCGACGAAGTCGCGCAGCTGCTTGCGGAATCGCTCGCGCCGGGCCTCCTCTCGCGCGGCCACCAGCTCGGCAGTCTTCGCGAAGCGCTCGTGGACGGCCTCGGAGTGCACGGAAGGACCCTAGCGCTGCCTGCGCACGAGCTCGAGCGCCTCTTCCCTCGTCGAGATCGTGCCCGCGGCGCGCTCTTCGTCGATCAGGTCGAGCAGGCGGCCGATCTCCGGTCCCGGCGCCAGGCCGAGCTCGTCGCCGCGGACGAGCGGCTCGGCCGGATCGCGCGTGCGAGCTTCCTCGACCGCCGGGGCAAGCGCCGAGGCACCGTGCAGCGCGAGGGCTTCGATGGCCCACGGTTCGGTCGCCCGCCGGAAGCGATGGATCGGACGCGGCGAGCCGTCGGCAGGCGGCTCGGCGCGGAGCAGGGTGCGGGCGTACCGCCTGAGCTCGTTCGAAACGGGAAGGCGCTCGAGGTTCTCTCCGAAGACCGCGACCAGGCGAAAGGTGGCCGAGCCGGTATCGCGATCGAGCAGCGCGGTCGAGCCGCCGAGCGGCACGAGGAGACCGAGCTCGTCGAGCCGACGGTAGCCGTCCGCCGACAGGCGCTCGAGCTCGGCGAGGATCCGCTCGCCGGCCGGCCGGCCGACGAGCTCCGCCTGCTCTCGGATCAACTCCTCGGTGAGAGGCTCGATCCGGAAGCCGAGCTCGTCCTCGAGGCGCACGGCCCGGAGCAGTCTCAGCGGATCGTCCGTGAAGACCGTCGGGGAGACGGCACGCAGGAACCGTGCGTCGAGATCCCCTCGCCCACCGAACGGGTCGATCGGCTCGCCGCCCGCGAGCGGCTCGGCGATCGCGTTGATCGTGAAGTCGCGCTTGGCGAGGTCGGCCGCGATCCCGTGCGTGACCGGAGTGAAGTCGACGGTGCGCTCGTCCAGCGCGACGCGCCACGCCCCGTGGCGTCCCGAGAGCATGAAGGCGAAGCCGCCGGAGCGACGTGCGAAGGCGCGCGCCGCGGCCTCGGGGTCGGCGCAGGCGAGGTCGAGGTCGACGAGCGGCCGTCCGAGCAGCTCGTCGCGAACCGCTCCGCCTACGAGCCAGGCCTCCTCGCCGGCCAGCAGCTCCCGCGCCAGCGACAGCTCATCCATCGATCACGGTGCGTCTGGCCCGCTCGGGCCGCGACTCGATCCCGGCGACGATCTCGTAGTTGATCGTGTTCGCAACACGTGCGTGATCCTCGGCGAGGACGCCGTGCCCGAGCAGCGTCACGGGCGTGCCGATCGGCAGCTCGGCCCCAAGGTCGACGGCGAAGGAATCCATCGAGATCGTCCCCACGACGGGCCGGCGCTCGCCGCCGACGCGCACCTCGGTTCCGGTGAGGTCGCGACTGAAGCCGTCGCCGTAGCCAACCGGCACGATCCCGATCCAGGTGGGCACGTCGGCGACGAAGCTGCGGCCGTAGCCGGTGCTCTGGTCCGGCTCGAGCCGTTTCACCTGCGCCAGCTCGCTGCGCCAGAGCAGCACGGGCTCGAGCCCGTCCTCCGAGGGATCGCCGCCGAACGGCGAGAGGCCGTAGAGCGCCGCCCCGCAGCGCGCCGCGTTGAACCGCGCGGACGGAATGCGGAGCGCGGCCGCGCTGTTGGCGATGTGCGCCGTCAGCTGCGGATACATCTGGGCCGCGGCCCGGAAGCGGCCGATCTGCACCTCGGCGAAGGCCGGGTCGCTGTCGGCCGTGGCGAGATGGCTCATCAGCCCGACCACCTCCGGGGAGACGTGCGGCAGCTCGCCGACCCCGTAACGACCCATGCCGGTGTCGAGCTTCAGGTGGACGCGGATGCCCTCCGGGATCGCATCGTCGGAGACGGCCAGCTCGAGACGCGCGTCACGAGCCTGCGCGATCTCTCGATTCGAGGCCGGGCCCATGACGAGGACCTTCGCGGTCGGATACTCGCGCCGGAGCACCAGGGCCTCTGGGACGGTCGCCGTACAGAGCGCGCTCGCGCCGGCGCCGAGCGCCGCGCCGGCGACGTCGACGGCGCCGTGGCCGTAGCCGTCGGCCTTGACGACGGCCCAGAGCTCCGAGCCCCCGAGCGCCGCCAGGAGGGCCTTCGCGTTGCGCCGGAGCGCGCCGAGGTCGATGGTCAGCTCCGACCTAGGCATGGGCAAGCGCGTCCGGTAGCCGTGCGACCACGTCGCCGGCGATCAGCCCGCGCGCCGGCCCGAGCGAGGCGGCGACGGCGCAGGCCGTCGCGCCGGCGGCTGCGGCGAACCGAGCCTGCATGCCCTTGGCGAGAAAGGCCGCGATCGTCCCGGTCAGGACATCGCCGGTGCCGGCCGTTGCGAGCGAGGCCGGCCCGAGCCCGCAGACGAGCGCCCCCTCGCCGGGCGCGGCGACGATCGTGTCGGCGCCCTTCAGGACGCACACGGCTCCGAACGTGTCGGCCCCGCGCTGCGCCGCCTCCAGCCGGTGCGCGTCGACCCACGCTGACTCCACTCCGAGCAGGCGGCCCAGCTCGCCGGCGTGGGGAGTGAGCACGGTTGGCGCCGAGCGGACAAACGGTTCGAGCTCGAACAGGGCGTCGGCGTCCACGACTGCGGGAACGCTCGTCTCCTCGAGCAGCCGCCGCACGAGCGCCTGCCGCTCGCGGCCGAGACCGGGGCCGATCGCGAGCGAGCCGGCGCGAACGGCGAGCTCGAGCGCCTCCTCGATCGGCCGCTTCACGGCCTCCAGGAGCCGCCCCTCCAGGACGGGAAGCGCCTCCGCCGGGGCCGCAACCGCGACGTAGCCTGCATCGGCGCGGAAGGCGGCTTCGGCGGCGAGGCACGCAGCACCGGTCAGACCAGGAGAGCCGCCGACGACGAGCACCATGCCGGCCGAGTACTTGTTGTCGCCGGGCCGCTTGGCGGGCACCTCCCGCAGGATCTCGACGCCGACCAGGCGGTGCTTCGTCTCGTGCGCGGCGAGCCCGATGTCGGCCACGACGACGTCTCCCGCGTGAAAGCGGCCGGGCGCGATCGCCAGACCGACCTTCGGGCCGTGAAACGTGACCGTCGCGGCAGCCTCGACCGCCTCGCCCCCGACCTCTCCGGTCGAGGCATCGACGCCCGAGGGAAGGTCGACCGAGAGCACCGGCGACTCTGCGGCATTCAACGCCCGGATCAGGGCCGCCGCATCCTCCCGCGGCTCGCCGTGGAAGCCCGTGCCGAAGAGCGCGTCGAGGAGCACGTCGCCCTCGAGCCCCTCGTTCGCGCGCCTCCCAGCGGCCCGCAGTACCTCGAGCGCGATCCGGCCGTCGCCGCCGTTCGCGCCCTTCCCGCAAACTGCCCCGAACGAGCGTGCGTCCGGAAAGCGCCGCAGTGCCTCCTCGGCGACCGCTCGCCCGGCCCGCGCCATCAGCTCGTCGACGTCGTTTCCGGCTTCGGCGGCCCGCATCTCGTCCGCGGTGTACAGCGGCTCGAGCATCACTCCGAGACGAGGCAGATCGCGGCGGCGAGCTCCTTCGAGTGCGTCATCGACAGGTCGATCCGCCCGGCGCCGATCCGGTCGGCCGCCGCCTTCGTCGTGCCGGAGAGGTTGACGCCCGGCTTCGGACGGCCGGCGATCTCGATCTCTCGCCACGTGAAGCGAACTCCCACCCCTAGAGCCTTGCCGACGGCCTCCTTGCCGGCGAACCGCGCCGCGTAGTGCTGCGGCGGGTTCGGTCGCGAGTCGCAATAGCTCTGCTCGGCGTCGGTGAAGCAGCGCTCGCGAAAGCCGGGATAGCGGTCGAGCGCGCGACGCACCCTGTCGATCTCGATCAGGTCGACGCCGACCCGCATCAGCGGTTGCTGTCGAGCCAGTCGGGCAGGTTGACGATCGAGCTGATCACCGCGTCCGGCGAGATCCTGGCTCGCTCGAGGTCGTCGGGCCGGAACTTGCCGGTGCGGACGAGCACGGTGCGCATCCCGTACCGCTGCGCGCCGCCGATGTCCGACTCGAGGTCGTCGCCGACCATCCAGGCCAGCTCGGGGTCGGCATCGAGCGCCTTCAGCGCCGCGCCGAAGTACTCCGGGCTCGGCTTGCCGAGCACATGTGCCTCGACGTCGGCCGCGTACTCCAGCCCGGCGACGAACGCGCCTGCGTCGAGCAGCGGGCCGCGTGAGGTCTGCCACCAGCGGTTCTTGTGCAGACAGTAGAGATCGGCGCCGAGCTGCAGCTCGGCGAAAGCCCGCGCGAGGTTCATGTACGAGAACACGCGGCCGCTCTCGTCGGTCTCGTCCGCGCCGCCGAGGAGGACTGCCTCGGCCGAGTCGCCGACGATCTCGAGCTCGGAGAGGTCGTCGACGAGTGCTTGCATCACGAGTGCGAGCACCCGTTTGCCCTTCAGGGCCTGCACCGCGGCGTCGGCGGTCGTCTGCACCTCCTGCTCCTGCACCTCGATTCCGAACCCGTTCAGGTCGGCGCAGAGAGCCGCACGCGAGCGCGTCGTGGTGTTCGTCACGAAGCGAAGGCGGTGGCCGTCCTCTCGCAGCCGCGTGACTGCCTCGGCGGCGCCGGCGATCGACTCGCCGGAGACGTGGAGGACCCCGTCGACGTCCAGGAGAATGGCCGCCATGGACGCCGAGTCTATTCGGGTCACGCGCTCGGTCGTGCTGCCGCGCGCCGAGATCGAGCTCCGCTTCTCCCGTTCGAGCGGCCCAGGCGGCCAGCACGCCCAGAAGACGGAGACACGCGTCGAGGCGCTCTTCGACGTCGAGGCCTCCCGGGCGCTGACACCGGCCCAGAAGCGGCGCGTGCTGGCAAAGGCCGGCCCGGTCATCCGTGCGATCGCCCAGGACGAGCGCAGTCAGTGGCGCAACCGCGAGCTGGCCGTCGAACGGCTCGTCGAGACACTCAGGGAGGCGCTGCGCGTGCCCCGCATGCGTCGCCCCACGGCTCCCGCGGCCGCCGCGAAGCAACGCCGGCTCGAGGAGAAGCGGCGGCGAGGTGAAACGAAGCGCCTGCGCCGACCTCCCGAGTAAAGGCTTCGTTAGGAATCGACGACGTCAGGCGCGGGCACGCTACCCTGCCTACGAGCCTTGCCCAGTTCGGACGAAGGAGCCAATCTCTGATGCGCCTGCGATACCTGCTCTTCGCCTGCTCACTTTTTGCAATCGCCATTCCCGTCGCGACCGCGACGGCATCGGCCCGGATGCTCTTCGGCTTCCAGGACGACCCGAGCCTTCGCTGGCGCGCCGACCGGACGACGATGTTCGACCGCGCCAAAGCCGAAGGCACGACCATCGTCCGGACGACCGTCTACTGGTCGAAGATCGCACCGACCAAGCCCGGAAACGCCGCCAACCCGTTCGACCCGGCCTACAAGTTCGACGATCTCGACGAGTTCGTCCGCAACTCCGTCAAGCGGGGAATCGAAGTGATGCTGACGATCTGGAGCACCCCGGTGTGGGCCAACGGCGGCAAGACTCAGAACTTCGCGCCGACGAAGATGGCCGACCTGCAGAACTTCGCGCGGGCCGTGGCGACCCGTTACAACGGACACAACCCAGGGCTGCCCTTCGTCCACTACTTCACCGTCTGGAACGAATCGAACCTGGGCGGATTCCTCTCGCCGCAGTTCGACGCGAAGGGCAAGCCGGTTGCGCCCTTCCTCTACGCGAAGATGTACCGGGCGGCGTACGCCGGGATCAAGGCCGGGAATCCGCTCGCGCTCGTCGGTATCGGCGAGACTTCGGCGCGCGGCCGCGACCGGGCCTTGAACCGCCCTGGTCTCGCCGAGACCGAGTCACCGGGCAAGTTCGCCGAGCTCCTCTCGACCGTCAAGCCCGCGCTGCGCTTCGACGCCTGGTCACAGCATCCGTACCCGATCACCCTCAGGCAGCCGCCACTCGGAAAGGTGAAGTGGCCGAGCGTCACCCTCGTAGCGCTGCCGCGCTTCGAGAAGGCGCTCGACACCTGGTTCCATCGCAAGAACACGCCGATCTGGATCACGGAGTACGGCTACCAGACGACGCCCGACCAGCCGGGCGGGGTGTCGCCCTCGACGCAGGCGCAGTACATGCAGCAGGCTGTGACCTACGCCCAGAAGGACCCGCGCGTGACCATGTTCATCTGGTTCATCCTGCGCGACGATCCGACGAGCACCTGGCAGAGCGGGATCCTCTACCGGAGCAGCGGCGAGAAGCCGTCTGCAAACCAGTTCTCGAGCCTCGCCCAGCTGGTCGACGCGCGCAGTCCGATCTTCACCGTCAAGCCTGGGACGAGCAATCCGACGGTGAAGATCCCCGTGCTCGAGTTCGCGGGCCTGGTGGGCATCGGCGACCCGGTCAACGCGACGACCCGCGTCTACGGGAGCACAACCGACCTGACGCCGTCCAACATCGTCGGAGTCACCCAGACGCAATCGTCCGTGGGGATCGACGGATTCGTGAGCCTGCCGGTCCCGTTGACGAACGCAAAGGTGGGCAAGACCTACTTCGTCACTTTTACCCTGCAGGACCCACACGGGAACTTCCTGCCGCGAACGGCGACGATCGTCGTCCAGTAGCGCGCGAACTACAATCACGGCGTGAAGCTCCTACTCGCCATCGCCGCGACTGTCGCCCTCGCGGCCGCGACGGCGTTCGCCGCGGGCTTCCCCGCGCCGCCGATGTCGGGCGTCGACCCGGTGACCGGCAAGCACGTCAGTCTCGCTGCGTACCGCGGCAAGCCGGTGATCGTCAACTTCTGGGCCTCGTGGTGCGGCGGCTGTCAGCAGGAGGCCGGGGACTACGCGACGTTCATCCAGCGTCACCCGAGCGCCGTCGTGCTCGGCGTCGACACGCAGGACTCGAAGACCGGCGCCAAGGCCTACGAGCAGGAATACGGCCTCCGTTTCCCGAGCATCTTCGACCCGAACGGCGGCTACTCCGCGAAGCTGAGCGTGATCGGCCTACCGACGACCTTCTTCCTGGACAGTTCCCACCGGATCGTCAGCGGCGTCACCGGCAGCGCGACGCTACAGCAGCTCGAGCTCGGCTGGGCCACTGCCAGGGCGACCCGCGGATAGACCAACGACGTGGTGTGAGGGACAGGCCTACGCACCAAGCCTGTCCCTCGGCCCTGCGCGCCCTAGGACCTACTCGACAGTGACCGTCTTGGCGAGGTTACGCGGCTGGTCGACGTTGAGGCCGCGCAGCCGCGCGATCTTGTAGGCGAGCAACTGCAGCGGCACGACGGCGAGCGCCGCTTGGAGGAAGGCCGAGGTCCGCGGCACGTAGATCACGTCGTCGGCGTGGTGCTGGATGTCCTCGTTCCCGTCGGTCGCGATTGCGATCACGTGCGCGCCGCGCGCTCGTGTCTCCGAGATGTTGGAGACGATCTTGTCGTACACGTGGATGTTCGTCGCCACGACGACGACGGGCGTCCCCTGCTCGAGCAGCGCGATCGGCCCGTGCTTCATCTCACCGGCCGAGTAGGCCTCCGTCGGGATGTAAGAGATCTCCTTCAGCTTCAGCGCACCCTCGAGCGCGACCGGCAGGCCGATGTGGCGGCCGAGGTAGAGGAAGAAGGCCTTGTCGTAAAAGCGCTGAGCGATCTCGTCGATCGGGTGGCTGCCGTCGAGGAACTCGGCGATCTTCTCCGGCAGCTCGTGAACCTGGTCAAGGATGAACTCGATCTCGTTCTGGGGGATCGTCTTGCGGATCTCCGCCAGCTTCAATGCGAGGAGGTAGAAGAGGCTGACCTGGGCGATGAAGGTCTTCGTGGCAGCGACTCCGACCTCCAGCCCGCAGCGCGTGTAGAGCACCGAGTCGACCTCGCGTGTGATCTGCGTCCCCATCAGGTTCGTGATCGCGAGCGTGCGGGCGCCGCGCCCCCGCGCGAGCTTCATCGCGTTGACCGTGTCGCGTGTCTCGCCCGACTGCGAGATCCCGATCACCAGCGTGTCCTTGGAGAGCACCGGGTTGCGGTAGATCCACTCGCTCGCGATGTCCGGCTCCACCGGCACACGCGCCCACTCCTCGATTACGTACCGCCCGACGACGCCCGCGTGATAGGCGGTACCGGCGGCGACGATCACGATCCGGCGCAGGTTCTGGATCTGTGTCTCGTCGAGGCCGAGGCCCTCGAGGATGAGGTCGTGCCCGCGGACGCGGTCGCCGATCGTCTCGCGCACTGCCTCGGGCTGCTCGTAGATCTCCTTGAGCATGAAGGTCTCGTAGCCGCCCTTCTCGGCGCTCTCGTCGTCCCAGTCCACCTCGACGACGTCCGGCTCGAAGGCGGTGCCGTCGGGCCGGCGGAAGGTGGATCCGGCCGGACGGATCGAAACGACGTCACCGTCCTCGAGGAACTGCACTCGCCGTGTTTCCCGCAGGAAGGCGGCGATCGAGGAGGCGAGGAACATCTCGCCTTCGCCCACGCCGACGACGAGCGGCGTCTGGCAGCGAACCCCCACGAGCTCGTCGGGGTGGTCGTGGTGAATCGCGACGAACGAGAAGTGGCCCTCGAGCTCGGCGTAGACGAGCCGGACCGCCTCGGCGAGATCACCGGCGTACGCGCGCTCGAGCAGGTGAACGACGACCTCGGCATCGGTCTCGGAGCTGAACTCATGGCCCTCGGTCTGCAGCGTCGCCCGCAACTCGCGGTAGTTCTCGACGATGCCGTTGAGGACGATCGCGAGCTTGTCGTCGTCGCAGCCCGTCAGCGGATGGGCGTTCTGCATGTTCACCGCTCCGTGGGTGGCCCAGCGCGTATGGCCGAGGCCGTGGCAGACCTCTGACCCGTTCGGACCGGCCGCCTCGACGAGATTGGCCAGGTTGCCGACCGCGCGGACGTAGTCGAGCCGGTCGTCTTCGCGGAGGGCGATCCCCGCCGAGTCGTAGCCGCGGTACTCCAGTCGCTGTAACCCCCGCAGGAGGAGCGGCTTGGCGGCGCGGCCGCCGACGTATCCGATGATCCCGCACATGTTCTTGAGAGTCCTCGTTCCTGCGTAAACCGGCCCTGAAACGACGCGAGCCCGGCTATATAACCGTTCCGGCGTCGGAAACGGTCAGCCGAGCTCTCGTGCTACGAGCGCCGCGATGGTACCACAGAGCTCGGCCGCTTCCCTTTCGTCCTGGGCCTCCGCGAGCACCCTGACCACGGGCTCGGTGCCCGATGGCCGGACGAGCACGCGACCCTTGCCGTTCAGCTCGGTATTGACCCGGTCGACCTCCTGACGCACGGCAGCGGGGATCGCCTTCGCTCCGACCGGGACGTTCTCCTTCGCCTGTGGCAAGCGAGGCATCGCGGCGGCAGCTTCCGAGAGCGGTCTGCCCCCCAAGGCCCCGCAAAGCAGGAGGCCGGCCGCAAGCCCGTCGCCGGTGACGTGCCCGTCCAGGTAGATGACATGCCCCGACTGCTCGCCGCCGAGGACGCCCTGCTCGTTCTGCAGTGCCTCGATCACGTAGCGGTCGCCGACCTCGGTCGTGACCACGCGGATTCCGTGTTCCTGCATCAGCTGGTGGAAGCCGAGGTTCGTCATCTGGGTGACCGCGACGAGCTCGACACCGAGGTGAAGGGCGAGGACCGCCAGGATCTGGTCGCCGTCGACGCTCTCGCCTCGCTCGTCGACTGCAAGCATCCGGTCGCCGTCGCCGTCGAAGGCGATGCCGAGGTCGAGGCCGCCGTCGCGGACCGTCTGCTGAAGCGCGCGAAGGTCGGTCGCACCGCAGCCGACGTTGATGTTGTGCCCGTCGGGCCTGTCGCCGATCGAGGTCACCGCGGCGCCGAGCCGCTCGAAGGCCTTCGGGGCGATCTTCGAGTAGGCGCCGTTCGCGCAGTCGACGCCGATCTTGAACCCGCGCAGGTCGCAGCCGAAGCGGTCGACGATGTGCGTGAGATAGCTGTCCGTCGCGACCTCGAGATTGTCGATCCGCCCGTTCTCCGGGTTGCGCGGCGGCTCCCCCAGGAGCGCCTCGATCTCTTCCTCCGCAGCATCTGTCAGCTTGCGCCCGTGGCGGTCGAAGAGCTTGACGCCGTTGTACTCGGGCGGATTGTGCGAGGCCGAGATGACCGCGCCGAGGTCGAGCGCGAGCAACGCAACCGCAGGCGTGGGCAGCACGCCGCCGAGGACGGCGTTCGCGCCGACGGAGGCGACCCCCGACGCGAATGCCGCCTCGAGATCCCGGCCCGACGCGCGGGTGTCGCGCCCGATGAAGACCGCCTCCGCACCCGCCCAGAGCGTCGCGGCGCGGCCGAGGCGCTCCACGAGTGCGGGCGTCAGGTCCTCGCCGACGACTCCACGGACGCCGTCTGTACCAAAGTGTTTGCGCGCCACGCGCGCGACGTTATCTCTTACTGAACTGCGGAGCCTTGCGGGCCTTGTGGAGGCCGGCCTTCTTGCGCTCCACGACCCGCGAGTCGCGGGCGAGGAAGCCTTCGCGCTTCAACGGCACGCGCAACTCGGGATCGGCCTCGACGAGCGCGCGGGCGATCCCATGACGGACGGCACCTGCCTGTCCGCCCGGGCCTCCGCCGTGCACGCGCACACGCACGTCGAAGGTTCCCGCGACTCCGGCCACGCTCAAGGGCGCTTCGACCATTACGCGGTGCGTCAGGCGCGGGAAGTAGCTGTCGAGCGTGCGGCCGTTGATCCACCAGCTGCCGTCGCCCGGCCGCAGGATCACGCGGGCAACCGAAGTCTTGCGCTTCCCGGTGCCACGGTACTGAGCGGCGACGGCCATCAGCGCGAATCCTCGAGCGGCTGGGGCGCCTGCGCGACGTGCGGGTGCTCCGGGCCGGCGTAGACCTTCAGCTTCGTGATCTGCGCGCGGCTGAGCCGGTTGCGCGGAAGCATCCCCTTCACGGCTTTCCGGATCACCTCGGTCGGCCGGCGGTCGAGCTGCTCGCGCAGCGTCCGCTGCCGCAGGCCGCCCGGATAGCCGGAGTGGCGGTAGTAGATCTTCTCGTCGAGCTTCTTGCCCGTGACGGCGATCTTCTCCGCGTTGACGACGATCACGAAGTCGCCCGTGTCGACATGCGGCGTGTACTGCGGCTTGTTCTTCCCGCGCAGCGTGTCGGCGATCTGCGTCGCAAGACGGCCCAGGGTCTTGCCCTCGGCGTCGACGAGAAACCAGCGGCGCTCGATCTCGCCCGGCTTCGCGGTCCAGGTTCTCTGGGTCTTGAGCATGCTCACGTAAAAGCGGCGGACAAGGCGTCCGCCGAACGGGGATGGTAGCAAGAGCAACCGGTCTCGCTGGCGGCTCGTAGGACCTCACATGACCCGTTTCCGGCCCATGCTTCCGGCCTCGTTGCTCCTCGGCGCAGCGCTGATCATGCTCGCCGGCTGCGGCTAGGTGACGCGCCTACACACGTTGTGAACGGCTGAAGGACATCCGGGCCTCCTTCGAGGCTGTGGGTCTGCCACGACTCACCGTCTCGAAGGAGGGACCCGGATGGAGCTTCACCGTAACGCCAAGCTCGGATTGGCTGGCCGTT
>JBBQTQ010000035.1:0-26295 GCA_038213135.1 Gaiellales bacterium | reverse complement strand
CGTGCCGATCTGCTGGACGACGCCGTGCTCGATCCACACGACGCGATCGCAGTTGCTTCGGATCGCGTACGGATTGTGGCTGACCAGGATGATCGAACCGCCGTTGCTGCGGAACTCTGCGATCTTCCGGTAGCACTTGATCGCGAAGTTGAGGTCGCCCACCGCGAGGACCTCATCGACGAGCAGGATGTCAGGCTGCGTGTGCACGACGACGGCGAATCCGAGCCGCGCGAGCATGCCGCTGCTGTACGACTGCACGGGAGCGTCGATGAACTCGCCGATTTCGCTGAACTCGATGATCTCCTCGAGGCGCTCCTTCGTCTCCCTCTCACCGTAACCGAGCACCGCGCTCGCGACCCGGACGTTCTCGCGCCCGCTCAGTACCGGGTTGAAGCCGGTCCCGAGCGCGATCAGCGCGCGTATCGACCCATGAACGGTGATCCGTCCGCGGTTCGGCTTGATCAGCCCGTTGATCAGCTTCAGCATCGTGGTCTTGCCGGCTCCGTTGTGGCCGATCAGTCCGACCGATTCGCCGCGGCCGATCGAGAACGACACGTCGCGGAGTGCCCAGAACTCCCTCGGCCGCAGCTCGTCGGCCTCTTGCCCGCGGCCGACGACCTCCTTGGCGACGTCCTTCAAGCCGTACCAGAGTCCGCGTTTGAGGCTGCGCGAGAAGCGCTTTGAGACGTGCTCGACCTCGATCGCTGTCTGCGACGGGGTCAGGCTTCCAGCCTCTCGATCAGGATGGGCAGCGCGAGACGGTAGATCACCCAGCCGATCAGCGCGAGAGCCACCGTCACCACCGAGATCAGCACGAACTCCGTGAGGTACGAGGCGCCGCCGCCGAAGAGCAGGTGTCGCGTCGCGACGAACATCGGCGTCAGCGGATTCGCGTACATGATCCTGCCGATCAGCCCACCTATCTGGGGGGGATACAGGACCGGGGTCAGGAACATCAGAGGGCTGACGATCACGGTCAGTCCCTGCTCGATGTCCTTGTACAGGACGCCGATCGGCGCCAGCAGAAGGCCTATGACCGTCCCGATCGCGAGCAGCCCCGCAATCGGGAACACGATAAAGACAGCGGTCCAGCGCACTGGGACGGTGAATGCGGCCATCGCGCCCGCGAGCACGACCAGCTTTATCAGAAAGCTGAAGAGGACCTGCGCGAATCCCGAGATGAGCAGCGCTTCCGTAGGGAAGTTGACCCGGTTCAGCATTGACTTGTTCGCGCTCAGCTGCCTCAAGGGCGCGTTCATCGCGTCGAGGAAGAGCTGCCAGAAGATGGTCCCCGTGAGGACGAAGACCGGGTACGGGACGCCTGTCCCGCCCGTCTTGATCGCCACGATCTTCGACGAGTTCAGCCCCACCCAGATGAGCGTGACGAACAGCGGGGGCATGATCGCCCACACGTAGCCGATCGCCGTCTGCCGGTATTGCGCGGCGATGTCCCGGCGGAAGAGCCGCCAGGCGAGCATCCGCGCCGCCCGAGCGTCTGCGAGGAGCTGGGCGAGAAACCGCAACGGCCGGCGGATCGGGGATTCCGGCGTGTAGACCCGCGAGCCCGAGAGTCGTCTGTCGATCATCCGAACGCCTCGCTGCAAGCGAGGGGACCGTTCAGTGATGTGCGACCTCGGCAATTGCCTGTCCCCATCCCAAACTGCGGCGGAGTATAGCCCGCGCCCCAACGCGGTCCGGCGACGCTACGATCACCGCGCCCGGTATGGCCTCGCAGCGCTCGATTCCGATTACGAAAGTCTTCTTCGGCGAGGAAGAGCTTCGCGCCGTCCAACTCCCGCTCGAGAGCGGCTGGGTCGTCCAGGGCCCGTACGTCCAAGCGTTCGAGGACAAGTTCTCGCGATACACAGGCACGCGCCACAGCGTCGCGACGACATCTTGCACAACCGCGCTGCACATCGCAGTGTCCGCACTCGGGCTCAAGCCGGGCGACGAGGTGATTGTGCCGGGGTTCACGTGGATCTCGACGGCGAACGTGGTTGAGTACATGGGCGCAAAGCCGGTCTTCTGCGACGTCGACCTCGCGACCTTCAACATCGACGTGCCGTTGATCGAACCGCTGATCACGGAGCGGACTGTCGGCATCATCCCCGTGCACCTGTTCGGGCTCTCAGCCGCGATGGACACGATTCTGGAGCTGGCGCAGAGGCACGACCTGTGGGTCGTCGAGGACTGCGCCTGCTCGCTCGGGGGGTGGTACCGTGGGCAGCACACCGGCACATTCGGCGTGCTCGGGTGCTTCAGCTTCCACCCGCGCAAGTCGATCACGACGGGCGAAGGCGGGATGATCACCACGCAGAACGACGATCTCGCGGAGTTGGCGCGCTCGCTGCGCGACCACGGCGCGTCGCGCTCCGACTATTCGCGCCACGGCTCGAACGGCTCGTTCTTGCTCTCCGAGTACGAGCATCTCGGTTTCAACTTCCGGATGACCGACATTCAGGGTGCCCTGGGGTCGGTGCAGATGGATCGCCTAGAAGAGATCCTCGAAGCGAAGCGGCGGCTCGCGGCAAGGTACGCGGCGATGCTCGCCAGCCTCGACTGGCTCGCGACACCGTTCGTTCCCGACTACAGCGTCCACGGCTACCAGGCGTACGTCTGCCTCTTCCGGCCGGAAGAGCCGACGCTGGGCAACGTCGAGAGACTGCATGCGCGGCGCAACGCGCTGATGGAGGAGCTGGAGCGGCGTGGCGTGGCGACCCGGCAGGGCACACACTCACCGGTCCTGTCCCAGCTCTACTCGAACCGATACGGCCTTCGTCCCGAGCACTTCTCTCAGAGCGTGATCGCCGACCGGCTCTCGCTCGCGCTTCCCCTCTACCCGCAGATGACCGACGGGGACCAGGAAGTGGTCGTCAGCGAGCTGCGGGCGTCATACGACTACCTCGGCAAGTGATTCGCTTGAGAAGCAAGGCGAAGGGCCGCGTGCTCTTCGCGGGTCAGTCCTACTACCACGCGTGGTACCTCTCTCGCGAGTTGCGCAAGCTCGGCTGGAAGGCCGACGTCCTCAATTGGGATCCTGACCCGAGGTCGCAGATCTATTACCACGGCGAAGACTTTCGGCTCAGGTACTCGTCAACACAGGCCTTGCGCCGCGACGCTCTCCGTCATGCGCTCTTCTATGCGCGAGCCCTTCCTCGGTACGACATCTTCCACTTCAGCAACCGATACGGGTTTAGCTTCAGCACCACCCTGGCCTACTTCGCGGCACAGCGCTTCGGAAAGAACTCCGAGATCAGGCTCTTGAAGCGACTCGGCAAGAAGATCGTGTACTCGAACACAGGGTGCCTCGACGGGGTTCTCCGGTCGACGTTCGACGCCTGGGGGCCGGAGCCGACGTGCGAAATCTGCCCGTGGCGGAACCGGCCGGAGATATGCAGTGATGAAACGAACCGCGCCTGGGGTGCGTTACGCAACAGTCTCGCCGACTACCAGGTCACGACTGGGGGCAACCGCGGTGACTTCAACGACGATCCGGCCGTCCACGAAGTGCCGGAGTTCTACTGCCTCGACCCGAGTGTTTGGAGGCCTGACTTGCCGATCCCCGACGAGCACCGGCTCGGCAATGGGCCAGACACATTCAAGCTCTACCACTCAGTCGGAAACGCTTTCGACCGCGTCGCCACAGGGACACGGCAGAGCCTCAAGTCGACGCATATCTGGTTCTCGCTCGTGGAGCAACTCAAGGCCGAGGGGCGCGACGTCGAGGTTGTGTACGTCACCGATATGCCGAATCTGACGGTCCGCTACCACCAGCTGCAGTCGGACGTGATCTGCGACATGCTGACGTTCGGCTGGTTCGGCGCGAACGTCCGCGAGGCGATGATGCTCGGGAAGCCCGCGATCTGCTACCTGCGGCCGAGCTGGATCGAGCAGGTTCGCCACGAGGTACCCGGCTATGTCGAGGAGCTGCCAGTCGTGAGCGCGACGCCCGAGACGGTTCGCGATGTGCTGCTCGAGCTCATGGACGACCCGGAGAAGCGCCGTGAGCTTGGCGAACGCGGTCGCGAGTTCGCGCTCAAGTGGCACTCGGCCCAAGCGGGGGCTCGGAGGTTCGACCAGATCTACAGCGAGCTGCTCGAGACAAGATGACGCACAGCGCGGAGCTTCGGGGCGAGTTCGTGGAGCTCGCGCCTCTCCGTCCGAATGACTCGCCGGTGCTGTTCGAGTGGATCAACGACCGCGAACTCGTGATCCTCAATGCACCGTTCCGCCCGGTCTCTCGAGAGGCCCACGAGGCGTGGTTCGAGGAGGTACAGCGCCGGCCCGATACGCGGATCTTTGGCATCAAGCTCATCGACAGGGACCGTCTCGTCGGGTCCTGCCAGCTCCACGACATCCACCCGGTGCACCGCAGCGCGGAACTCCAGATCAGGATCGGCGCCGAGGACGCACGCGGGCGCGGCGTGGGCACCGAGGCGACGCGGCTGCTGCTGCGGTTCGGGTTCGAGGAGCTCGACCTCCACCGCGTCTACCTCCACGTGCTCGCCACGAATGAGCGCGCGCTCCGACTCTACCGCCGCGTCGGGCTGCGTACCGAGGGGACCTTGCGGGAGGCAGCGTGCATCGAGGGCGAGTGGATTGACGTAGTCGTGATGGCGATCCTGCACTCGGACGGGCGGTGAAGGTCATCGCCGTCCACCAGCCGACGTTCCTGCCGTGGCTCGGCTGGTGGAACAAGTTCGCCCGCGCCGACACGCTCGTGCTGCTCGACGACGTCCAGTTCCCGAACAGCGGACGCAGCTGGATGAACCGCGTCCGGGTCCTCGTGGACGGCCAGCCGGGCTGGATCACGATGCCGGTGCTCAGGACGCACGACGGAGTCCATTCGGTGCGCGAAACGCGGGTCGACGATGCGAAGCCTTGGCGCGGCAAGATCGCGGCGACGCTCACAGATTCCTACGGCGAGGCGCCCTACTTCGACGAGGTGTTCCCAGTCGTCGAGGAGCTCCTGCGCCTGCCCACCGACAACATCGCCGAGCTGAACGAGCACGGGATCCGGCAGCTCGCCGCGCGGCTCGAGCTGGATGGGCACGAGCTCGTCCGCCAGTCCGACCTGGGCGTCCACGAGTCGTCGAATGACCTGCTGATCGGGCTCTGCAAGAAGCTCGACGCCGGCACGTATCTGACGGGGGACGGCGCCGACGGCTATCTAGAGCCGAAGAAGTTTGGCGCCGCCAGGCTCGAGCTCGTGGAGCAGCAGTACGTGCCGCCGCGCTACCCGCAGCATGTCGAGGAGCACGTCGCCGGCCTCTCGATCGTCGACGCGCTCATGAACTGCGGCTGGGACGGCACGGCCGCCCTTCTTTCTCGCTGCTAACGCTCGTTGGGGTCTGCAGCAAGGAGCTCGACGCGGCCGTCGTCGTGGATCTCGACCCGACCAATCGGCCGGCACGGCGCGCCGGCGGCGATGGTGTACGGAGCTATGTCGCGGTTGACGAATGAGCAGGCCCCAACAACGCTGTGCGGACCGATGGTGACGCCTTTGGCAACGACCGTCTGACCGCCAATATGGCAGCAGTCGCCGATCTCGACCGGCGCGTGCTCGTAGCCGGCCACACCGCCGGAGAGTGCCCACCTGGCAGTGTCGTGCGTGTAGATGTGCACGCCTGCGCTGATCGAGCAGTTACGGCCGATGCGTAGTCCGCCGCTCCCGTCGAGCAGCGTGAAGGGACCGATCCAGGTGTCCGGCCCCACCTCGACATTGCCGTAAACGAGCGCGGAGTGATAGATGCTTGCGCCTTCGCCGAACCCCAGCGACCGTGCACGCTCCCAGCGATCGAAAAGCAGCTCACCGAGCGGAAGGTCACGCTCCCACCGAGCCCGAACGTCGCTCCGCAGGGACTCGTACAGCTGTACGAGCTGCTTGCGAAGGCGGTCGGTCACGGGCGGACGTCCGCCCTCTTGTCGCCGAGGAACGTTCGGCACCACTGTTCGAAATTGAGAAGCGACCAGAGGAGCAGGCGCCGGTTCTCTTTCCCTGCGAGATGCTCATCCACTAGGCGCACAACCGTCTTTGGGTCGAGGAACTGGTACATCCCCGCGCCCGGATCGTGAATCACCCGGCGCACGTAGTCGAGGCTGTCGCCGCGAAACCACGCGGCGTCGGGTCCCGAGAATCCCTGCTTGACCTGATCCGTGACGTGCGTCGGCACGTGGCGTTCCATCACCCGCCGCAGAAGGAGCTTCCCGTCGCGTGTCCTCTCGAAGTACTTCTGCGTCTTCGGCCCGGGCTCGTTCTCGTTTAGCTCGACGACGTGTTCGAGGTCCCGCAGCTTGAGCCTCACCGGCAGACGCTCCGCGAAGTCGACCAGATCGTTGTCGAGGAACGGCACGCGCGTCTCCAAGCTGTGCGCCATGCTCAGCTTGTCCTCGACGAGCAGCAGGCCGTGGAGGAACGTCTTCGCCTCGAAGGCGAGCGAGTGGTTGACGTACTCCTCAGGAGACTGCGGCTCATGGGGCGGCAGGACGCTTCGGAAGATGTCGATTGTCCTGATGTCGCGTACCTCGCGCCACACGTCGGGCGCAAAGAACTCACCGATCACGATGTTCGGGATCAGACGGTGCCAGAAGCGGTAGTACTTCTCGACGTACTGGTCGAAGCCGTCGTTGACGACGGCGCGGTAGTAGCGCCATGGGTAGCCGGCGAAAAGTTCGTCGCCCCCGCTCCCCGAGAGCGCGACCTTGACGAACTTGCTCGCGAGCCGGGCGATGTAGAAGTTCGGATACGACTGGCCGACGCGTGGGTCCTCGAGGTGCCACGTGAGCGCGGGCAGGCAGCGCTCCATGTCCCCGGCCTTGATGACCGTCTCGTACTGCTCGGTCTTGAACACATACGACATCGCTTCCGCCTTGCTCCGCTCGTCCCATGCGAGCTCCATCCCCGACGCCGAAGTGAGGTCGAAGCCGCCAGTAAACGTGGAGAGGTGCGGCAGCGCACGCGCGGCAACCGCCGTGATGCTGCCCGAGTCCATCCCGCCGCTCAGGTACGCGCCGACGGGAACGTCACTGACGAGCTGGCGCTCGACAGCCTGCCGGAAGAGCCGGTCGAGCTCCTCTTCGTACTCCTCGTCTGACGCGCCACCGTCGGACTCTGCGAAGCAGAACTCCCAGTAAGAGCGGCGGTCCGGCTCCGTCCCGTCGAGCCGCACCGTCAGCGTGTGGCCGGGCGGAAGCAGCGTCACGCCACGGAAGAGCGTGCCGTCCGTGAAGATGTTCTGGAACGTGAAGTACTCGAGCAGGTGGCGCGTGCTGAGCTCGACGCGGAAGGCCGGGTGGGCAAGGAAGGACTTGATCTCGGACGCGAAGAGGAACGCGTCGCCTGCCTGCGTGGTGTAGAGCGGCTTGATTCCGTAGCGGTCGCGTGCGAGGAGCAGCTCCCTCGAGCGCGCGTCCCAGATCGCGAGCGCGAACATGCCGTTCAGCCGCGCGACGAACGACGGCCCCCATTCCTCGTAGGCGCGGAGGATGACCTCCGTGTCGCTGCGGGAGCGGAAGCGCCGGCCGGCGCGTTCGAGCTCGGAACGAAGCTCGCGGAAGTTGTAGACCTCGCCGTTGTACGTGATCGCGACGTCGCCGCGGTCGTTCAGCATCGGCTGCGCCGCGGCCTCCGACAGGTCGATGATCGCGAGGCGGCGGTTGCCGAGCCCGACGGCGCCGTCGACGTGCCACCCCTCGCCGTCCGGGCCCCGATGCGCGATCGCGTCCGTCATGCGCCGCAGGACCTCGCGCCCGACGGGCGCGCCCCCGCTGTTCACGATGCCGGCGATGCCGCACACGAGCGGCTAGCTCTTCCGCGCCACGATCGTGATACCGGCTTCCTGCACGTCCTCGCGCTCAATCGCGAGCCCGGCGTCGTCGCACCACGCACGCACCTCCTCGACCGACTGACGATGCGCGTTCCGCGGCGCGTACCAGTCGTAGGTGATGTGGTTGAGCTCGCCCAGGTTGTAGTCGGGGTGGTAATACGCCTTAAAGACGTGCCAGTAGAACAGCCTGTGGATGTCGATGCGGCCACCCGGTATCCCGAGCAGGTCGATGTCCTCGGGCACATCGACCTCCACCCTGAGCTCCTTCCCGAGCTTCGTCAGCGGCATGAGCGCATTCCAGGCGTCTTCGGGCTCCATGCGCTGGACGAACCCGCGGATGTGGTCGTCGGTGAACTCCCGGATTGGGCCCTTGCGCCGGTAGACGTAGAAGAGGAACCGTCCCCCGGGCGCGAGCAGCGGGGCGAGGCGTTTCAGCGACCGCTCCGTCGAGTCCGCGTGGTGCAGGACGCCCTCCGAGAAGATCACGTCGACGGACGCCTCCGCGAGCGGAGGATCCGCGATGTCGGCCTGCATGAATGCCGCCGTGTAGCCGCGCTCGGCGAACCGCGTCGCAGCCACGTCGACGGCCGTCGAGATGTCGATGCCAACGTAGCGGACGCCGTGCAGGCGTG
Organism: Gaiellales bacterium; assembly: GCA_038213135.1. Lineage (GTDB taxonomy): Bacteria > Actinomycetota > Thermoleophilia > Gaiellales > Gaiellaceae > JBBQTQ01. The sequence continues at coordinate 17,837 of JBBQTQ010000035.1, read as the reverse complement.
TCGCGAACAGCTCGAGCGCCGACAGCCCCGCTCCGCACCCGGCGTCGACGACGAGCGGCCGCTCGCCGTAGTCGCTCCACCATTGCGCATTCTCGACCTCGCCGTAGCGCTCGACCAGCCAGTCGAGCGAGCGGCGGCGCACTGCGTCGGACTCGAACGTCTCGCGCTTTGCCCACTTGAACCCGAAGGCCTCGGACGTCTGCGCCTGCGCGTCCGAGACAGCCGTGACAGCGCGCATGACGCCGCCTGCGAGCCGGAACGCCCGACCTCGGACGAGGATCTCCTCGCCCTCCGTGACCCTCTTCGTCTGGAGCACGTCGAAGAGCCACTCCGGCGGCACCACGGCGACTGGCTTCGAGTCCCCGGCGCGGCTCATCGGACGTTCACGCGAGCTGCGCGCGCCAGCCGGTCGTCGTAGTCGCGGAGCGTGTGCGCGGCGCGCCCCTCGACGCACCGCACAATCCGCTCGCGCGGCGCCATCGCCTCCGGCTGCCACCACTCCGGGTGCGTGAGGACGTGCAGGCGCTCCTCAGCGGCCTCGCTGACCACGTCGAGGAGGCGGCGGAAGCGCCAGTACCCGTTCGAGTCGGAGACGTAACCGTAGCGCTCGCGAAGAGAGCGACCGTACGCGTTCACGAGGCCAGCGATCTCGTCCGCGTCGAACGAGAGGTCGTCGTGCTCGAGGCCGGGGTTGTGGAATGAGACGGCCTCGACCGGGGCCTCGAGTAGATCGCGGAGCAGCGCCGCCTCCGCGGTGACCTTCTGGGCGAGGTCGTCGGCCGACGTGACACTGTCGTAGAAGTCGCTGTCGAAATGGAGCCCCAGCCGGTGTCCGTCACGACCGATGATCCCCCGCGCCAGGTCGGCGATAGCCCGCTCGAACAGGTTGTAGAAGGTCGAGTGGAGCGAGAAGAAGTACGTCGCGGTCACTGCCTCCTCGACCTCGATCGCCGCGAGCCGCGCGGCCCGGTGGACGGAGAAATCGACGTCGTGCCGCCATAGCACGTGCGACTCCTCGCAGTCGGTGCCGAACGGCTCGAACCGGTAGCGGCGCTTGGCCTCGCAGACGACGCGCCGATAACCGGACTCGGTGAAGTCCTCGAAGTGCAGCTCCTCAGCCACCGCGGAATCGGCCTCGAGGTGCGGGCCCGTCCCTGCCGGTCTCACCGGAGGGCGGCACCGAGGCGGCGCGCCTCGACCTCCTCCTTGTGGGCATTTCGCCATTCGATCAGGTTCGTCAGCCCCTCCTCGAGCCTGACCCTCGCCTCGAAGCCGATCTCCTCGCGAGCACGGTCCGCCGAACCGATGCGGTTTTTGACGAACGTCACGCCCTCGGGCTCGTAGCGGATCCCGACGTCGGCGCCCGTGATCTCCACGACGAGCTCGGCCAGCTCGCGGATCGACGTGCGTGTGCCCGTGCCGACGTTGTAGAAGCGGTCGACGGTGTCACCCTTCATCGCGCAGACGTTCGCCTCGGCGCAGTCGCCGACGTAGACGAAGTCGTACGCCTGGCTGCCGTCGCCGTAAAGGATGAGCGGCTCGCCGCGGTCGATCGCGTCGAGCATCTTCATGATCACGGCGATGTACGCGCCGCGGTAGTCCTGGCGCGGACCGTAGACGTTCATGTAGCGCAGTCCGACGTAGGCGAGGCCGAAGGGCTTGTGCAGGGCGCGGACCATCGCCTCGCCCGCGACCTTCGTCGCGCCGTAGAAGTTCTCGAAGTTGAACGGATGGTCCTCCGTCATCGGTTCCTCGACGGCGTCGCCGTAGACCGAGGCTGAGGAGCTGTAGACGAGCCGCTCGACGCGGGCGTCGATGCAGGCCTCGAAGACGTTGAACGAGCCGCGGATGTTGACGTCGAACGCGGCGCGCGGGAAGTCCTGGCAGTGGAGCAGCCACAGCGCGGCAAGATGGAAGACGCCGTCCGCTCCCTCGAGCGCTGTACGTAGGACGTCCGTCTGCAGGATGTCGCCGCCGTGCTCGTAGATCGAGCAGCGCGGGTCGATGAGCGCGCCGGCGAGGTTCTCGCGCGTGCCACGGACGAAGTTGTCGTAGACGATGACCTCGCCTACGTCCTCGCGCAGGAGAGCCTCCGTCACGTGTGACCCGATCAGGCCGGCGCCGCCGATGACCACGAATTTCTTGCCCTCGATGTCCACGCCGTGACAATACTGCTCTGCCGCCCGAGCTTTCACAGCAAGCCCGGCACGAGCCTAGGACGCCTGCGCGAGCCTGACCGCGTGCTTCTCGATGCACGCATCGATGCGGTCGAGGTTGTCGCGCGTCCACGCCATCGTGCGCCGCAGCCCCTCCTCGAGCGGCACCTCCGCCTCGAACCCGAGCTCCCGCTGCGCCTTCTCGGTGCTGCCGAAGCGCATGATCGAGTGGTCCCACGCCCGGCGGGGCCCGATCTCGAGCTGCGAGGTGCTGCCGCTCAGGTCGACGATTAGCTCCGTGAGCCGGAGAATGCTGGTCTCCACACCGCTCGCCAGGTTGTAGACATCACCCGGCGCGCCGTGCTCGGCGCAGGCGAGCAGGCCTCGCACGATGTCGTCGACGTAGACGAAGTCGCGGGACGCTACGCCGCCGTTGTCGAGCACCACCGGCAGCCCCTTGAGCGCCCGGTAGACGAAGGTCGGGGTGACGTTCCGCCAGACGGTCGCGGGCGTGCCACGCCACTTCCCCGCACCGAGTACCTCGCCCGGCCCGTACACGTTCTGGAAGCGCGCGCGCACGGTCGGCAGGCCGTGCTGCCGGTGGTAGTAGACCGAGTAGAACTCGCCGACCATCTTGGAGATCTGGTACGGGCTGTCGAGGTCGAATGGTGCCGCCCCCTCCTCGGTGGTTGGCTCCACGGAGTCGTAGACCTCGTGCGCCGCGAGTGTGCAGCCGGAGGCGGAGTACACGACCTTGTTCAGACGCTCGAACCCCTTGATCCGCTCGTACAACTTCAGCGTCGTGATCAGGTTGTTGTCGTGATCCGCGATCGGGTCGGCGATCGAGCTCTGGTTGCCGTGGTAGGTGGCGAGGTGGAAGACGACGTCGAACTCATCCTCCAGGGAGGCGAGGACGTCGTCGTCGGCGATCGACCCCTCGACGAAGTCGATCCGGTCGTCAGTCGGCAGGTTGTCGCGCTCAGACGAGAGAAGGTTGTCGACGAGGACCACGCGCTCCGCACCGGCGTCGAGCGCGGCCCGCACGAGGTTCGACCCGACGAAGCCTGCGCCGCCGACGACGAGCAGGGTGTCGCCGTTCACCTCGCGTCGGCCGGCTTCAGGTGCGTGAACGTCTCCGTCACGCCGTACTCGCGGTAGTACTCGATCGCCTTCGCGACGCCATTCTCCAGGCCGGCCTTCGCCGACCAGTCGAAGTCGCGCTCGGTCTTCGACGGGTCGAGCAGGATCGACGGTGCGTCGTCCGGGTTCCGCGGCCGCACCTCGACCTCCTCGTCGAGTTTGACACTCATCGCCTTCACGGTCGCATCGAAAAGCTCTTTGATCGAGACGTCGGAGCCCGAGGAGACGTGGTAGATGCCACTTTCGCCCTGCCCGTCGATCGCCTTCATCGCGACGGAGATCAGGTCGTCAACGAATACGAAGTCACGGCGCGTGTCCATCACAAACACCGGCTTGCCTTCGCTCATACGCTGGAAGAAGGTCGGCAGCGGCCCGCTGAGGTTGCGCGGCCCGTAGACGTTCGCAAGCCGAAACGACACCCAGTCGAGCTTGCTCAGCCGCACGTACCACTCGCCTGCGGTCTTGGAGATCGCGTAGCTCGAGCCCGACGGGTCAAGCGGATGCGTCAGAGTGATCGGCTGCTCCTGCGGGTGGAGCCCGTAGCAGAGCGCCGTCTGGAAGTACACGACGCGGCCCACGCCCGCGCGCTCGGCGGCCTGGACGATGTTGGCGGTCCCGAGGGCGTTCGTTCGGGCGTCCTCGTCCCAGTCGTCGGGATCCTTGTAGGAGGCGGCGGCGTGCGCGACGACCGACGGCTCGAACTCGTCGAAGAGCCGGTCGACGAGGGCGGCGTCGGCGATCGTGCCTTCCTCGAGCCGGAGGTTCCCGTGCTCGGGCAGGGTGTCGCGTCGCGCCGTCGCGAAGTTGTCGATCACGAGGACCGAGTCGCCGCGGTCAAGCAGCTGCTCGACGAGGTGCGACGCGATGAATCCCGCGCCGCCTGTAACCAGAACATTTGTCATGAACCGTGCCTCGCTGATGGCCGGGGTCGGTGGTCGGACGCCACCTTAGCCGCCCAGCTACTTCGTCGCGGTCACGTACAGGTCGAGCCCGAGCAGCCGCGCGACCGGGCTGCCGATCACCAAATCGCGCTTGACGACTCTGAACCGCCTCACGTAGATGTCGTCGAAGTTCTGCGCGCGGATGTCGACGCGGGAGAAGCGGCGCAGCAGCCGCCGCACGTCGGCCTTGGAGCTGAAGTCGGTATGGGGAGCGGCCTCGCCGACGGCGTCCAGGTCGTAATAGCCCCGCACGTCCTCGGCCGTCGGCACCCTCCCCGTGCGGAGCGACGCGGTGAGTCGCCGGCGGTCGACGCGCCACAACTGCCGGAACGAGTGCCGGTTGTAGAGCATCAAGACTGCAGTGCCGCCCGGCTCGAGCACGCGGTGCACTTCGTCAACCGACTGCTCGAGGTCGCCCGTGTGGTGCAGGCAGCCGATCGAGAAGACGTAGTCGAACGCCTCGTCCGGGAACGGAATCTCGAGCGCGGACCCCTGGAGCACTCGCTCGTCCGCCGCGGCGCCCAGCATGCGTAGCCGGTGTCTCATCATCTCGACCGGCGTTGGCGCGATGTCGAGACCGTGGTAGACGGCACCGCGCTCCGCGAGGTACTGGCCCAGCGTCCCGTATCCGAGTCCGATCTCCAACACGTCCCGGCCGCGCAGGTCATGCGCGTCCACGTACCCCTTCAGGTACGGGTAGAACGCGAAGTAGTGGTCGTCGAAGCGCCGGAGCGTGTCGGCTTCGTCGCCGGCGATCCCGAGCGAGCGCGCCATACTCGACCCACAAAGCTCATTCCAGAACGCGGCGTTCTGACGGTCGGTGTCGACCTGGCCTGTCGTTGGGCTGGTCACGCTTCGACGCGTGCGGTCAACAGCGTCGGCTGCGCCGTCGCGAGCGACGACCACTCGGCCGACCGGTCGTGGAACTGCTGCTGCCAGAGCTCGAGGCTGAAGAGCCCCCACAGATTGCGGCCGAACGTCGCCTCGCGCTCGAGCATGGCCTCAGCATCGAACGTGGAGGCCAGATAGGGCCGCCGTCCGCGGCCGGCAGCGAACGTGTCGAGGATGAAGTCGCGCAGCTCTCCCTTCGTCCACTCGGCGAGCGGGACGGGGAAGCCCATCTTGTCGCGGCGCTCGACGATCGCCGCGGGAAGCGCGCCTTTCATCGCCTCCTTCAGGGCGTGCTTGAGATGCCCGTGCTTGAACTTGACGTCCGCGGGCAGCGTCGCTGCGAACTCGACCACCTCGGTGTCGATGAACGGAACCCGGGACTCGAGCCCGTGCGCCATGCTCACACGGTCCTCGACGTGCAGAAGCGCAGGCAGCAGCGTCTTGAAGTCGAAGTGCGTCATCGAGTCGAAGTAGGACTCGTGTCGCACGTTGTCTGCGCGGAAGATGCTCCTGAAGGTCTCGAACGGCGAGTAGTCGCCGAGGACACCCCAGTCGATTGCCCCGCCGAGCTCGGAGGCACGGTTAATGAGCCGGAAGTACCTGGCGTCGAGATCCTCGAAGAGGCCCTCGCGCCAGAACTCCTGCATTAGCGGCTTGTACTCGCGCAGTGTCCCGAGCTGCGGGATGATCGACTCGTACGTGACTACGAAGTTTCCGGCGTGCATCGTCCCGTCGATCGCCGCTTTGATGCACTGCTCGAAGTACGCCAGCAGGTAGCGCGCGTACCCACCAAAGATCTCGTCCCCACCCTGGCCGCCGACGACGACCTTCATGTGCTGTGCCGCAAGCCCCGCGACCATGTACTGCGGGAAGGAGCCGGGACCGGCGACCGGATAGTCGAGGTGGTAGATGACCTTCTGGATCGAGTCCACGAAGTCGGAGGCGCCAATCGTCGTCTCGTGAAGCTGGAAACCGTGCTGTAAGGCAACCTGGCGCGCAAACGAGCTCTCGTCGTAGCGCTTGCCCAGCGCGAACCTTCCGGTGAACGCCTGGAACTCCTCGCCGACCGCCTTCGCGGCGAGCGTCGTCGTGATGCTCGAGTCGAGCCCCCCGGACAGGTACGCCCCCACGGGCACATCCGCGCGGAGGTGGAAGTGCACCGATTCTTCGACGAGCTCGCGCAGCCGGGAGGTGAACCACTGCTCGCTGTGATCGAAGTCGGGCTCGAAGCGCACCTCCCAGTAGCGGTCGACGCGCATCGCGCCGTTTCGGATCGTCAGCGTGTGGCCCGGGAGAAGCTCCTGAACCCCGCGGAAGAGCGTCTTGCCGGCCAGGCAGAACTGAAAGGCGAGATAGTCCTTCAGCGCGTCGAGATCGGTCTCGATCGCAGGCAGGAACGGGAGGAGCGCCTTCGCCTCGGAAGCGCAGAAGAACGTCCCGTCGACGATCGCGTAGCAGAGCGGCTTGATGCCGAACCGGTCGCGGGCGCAGAACAGCCGCCCCTCCGACTCGTCCCAGATCGCGAACGCGAACATCCCCCGAAGCCGTTCGACGCACGCCGGGCCCCACTTCCGGTAGGCGCGGAGCACGACCTCGGTGTCGGACGTAGTCCGGAACTCGTCCTCGCCGATCTCCTTGCGGAGCTCGAGGTAGTTGTAGATCTCGCCGTTGTAGGTGATCCAGTTGCCGCCCTCGTCGCTCATCGGCTGCGAGCCGGTTTTCAGGTCGATGATCTCGAGCCGCCTGTGCGCGAAGCCGACCTGGCCGCGTTCGTGACGCCACGTCCCTTCGCCGTCGGGACCGCGGTGGCGCAGGAGCGTGTTCATCTGCGCGAGTCCCGGTTGCAGGCCGGGAATCGCCTCGCCGCGCAGGTTCAGGATCGCGCCGATCCCGCACATCGGTCTAGCCTCCTCGTCCTCGTCCTCGACCTTAGGCGAGTGTACAAGCCGAAGCGCCGGCGACCCGAGGGGCGATCCCCCGTCGACGCGCGAGTGGCGCGCTGCCGTCGGCGGCCGGATTGGTCATGATGAGCGCGTGAATCACTCTGTAGCGGGCGGCCCCGCTCGGCTGCGCGGGATTGCGGCGGCGGCACACGCGGTTGAAGCGACGGTCGCCGTTCTGCTCGCGGCGACACTCCTCCTGCCGATCGTCGTCGGAGGAAAGGTATGGCAGGTCGCGCTGGTCGCGACGCTCGGCGTGGGACTAGGCGCAGCGATCGTTCGTCGCGCGTTGCCGCGGGCGGCCGTCGTTGCCGTATACCTCGCCGTGTACGCCGTCGCGGCGCTCCACGGAGGTGCCGGCGGCGCGTCCGACTCGGCGCGCTACTTCCTTCGTCCTCTCGCGGCCGTCGCGATCGCTTTGCTCGTTCGGAATGCCGACCAGCGTCGTCGCGTGCTCGCGCTCGTCGTCCTGTTCATCGCCGTCGAGATCCCAGTCACCGCCGGCCAGGTGATCGCGAACGTCGTGCGGTACGGCAGGGGCTCCGACGCGGATTCGGTGACCGGGACGCTAGGCTCCTCCCAGGCAGGGACGGTGACGCTCGTGGCCGTGTTCGCAGCGGTTCTGGTGGTCGGCGCCTGGCTCGCCCGGCTCGTGAGCACGAGACGTGCGGCGGCCGTCGCCGTCGCCTTCGCCGCGGTCGGCGTCTTCTCCGCGACGCGCGCGATCCTCGGCTTCGTACCGGTGTTCGCGCTCGGAGTCGTGGGCGTCGGCCTCACCTTCGGGCGGACGCGGCCGCCGGCGCGCTACCTCGCCGGGCTCCTCGTCGCCGCAGCGCTCGCCGTGCCCGCTGCGTACGGCGCGATCCGCGCCATCTATCCCGCCGCGTTCGTCGGTGCGCTCAGCTCCCAGACGGCGGACGTGCTCGGGGGCGCGGCGGCCCAAGGCATTCCGCCTCCTGCTCCTCCTCCTCCTCCTCCCGGTGCGAAGCACCCCGCCAAGCCTGCTCCCGCTCCGCCTCCGGTCCCGTCCGGCGTCGAGCTGCTGCCCGGACGAGTCGAACAGCTGAAGCTCGCGGTGCGGCTGAGCATCCACAGCGGCGTCGCGACAGGACTCGTTGGGCGTGGTCTCGGGGCGTCGATGCTCGACCCGCGCTACCACCTGGCCCAGGACGTCCCGCTGGCGCAACGGACGGGCCCGACGTGGATCGGCCGCGTGCTGACGGAAACCGGCTGGCTCGGGCTCGCCGCCTTCGGGGCGCTGCTCGCCTGGCTCGCCCTCCTCGGGCGCCGGCTGTGGCTCGAGTCTCCGGCGCCGGCAGACCGCGCGCTCGGCGCGGCGCTGCCCGGGATCGCGGCCCTGACTGCGGCCGGCGCGCTCTTCACGACGATCCTCGATGTCCGCGGCTACTCCGCCGTCTTCTGGGTCGTCGTCGGCGTCGCCATCAGCGCCGCAGCCGAGCTGCGCCGCCGCGCCGACGCGACGGCGTGACGGACGCACACGACGCCGCGTAGGTGCGGCGGCAGCTGCGCACGCTCGAGCGGCTCGGCGGCAAGCTCGAGCCGGGCGCGCGGGTGCTCGACTTCGGCTGCGGCGAGGGAGGCGCCGTCGCGGCGTACGAGGCCGCCGGCTTCGACGCTACGGCTGCGACATCGTGCTCGAGTCGCCGACGGAGCAGCTGCGCCTGATCGGGACGCCGTACCGGCTCCCGTTCCGGACGTGTCCTTCGACTTCGTCGGCTCGAACCAGGTCTTCGAGCACGTTCAGGATCCGGACGCCGCGTTCGCCGAGATCCGGCGCGTCCTACGGCCGGGGGGCGTGATCCTGCACGTGTTCCCGGCCCGCTACCTCTTGCGGGGCCGCGCACACGTACGTCCGGCTCGCAACCGTGATCGGCGACCGGCGCTGGCTCGGCCTCTGGGCGCGCCTCGGCGTCCGCAACGAGTTCCAGCGCGGCAGGTCGCCGGCCGAGGTCGCCGAGCTGAACGCGCGCTTCCTGGCGAACAACACGCGCTACCTCCGACACGCCGAGATCACCGCCGCCGCGCGCCGCCACTTCGACGGCGTCGACTTCGTCGAGCAGGAGTGGATCGCAACGAGCGAGGGCCGTTCGGCCGCGCTCGCCCCGTTCGTCCGCCGCCTGCCGCCGCTCGCCCGCGCCTACAGCGGCCTGCGCGAGCGGGCGCTGCTCCTGCGCTAGTGCTGCGCGCTTGCTTGCTTAGCCGCGCTCGCCCGCGCGGCGACTCGCTGCGACTGGACGGGCCGGAAGCGCTCGCTGGATTCGATGTCATGGACATGTCCGCCTCCGCGGTAGTCCGCTCGTTAGCGACGGGATGAGGCCCGCGGCAGAGTGTCCACTGAGCGGCCGCTTGCAATCGACCGGTCGATCGCCTCAATAATCTCGACCACCTGTAGCCCGAGCTGCGCTGACGAGCGGGTCGCGGAGGCCCCGCGGAGAGAAGCGCAGAAGTCCTCCATCTCGCGATAGATTGGCTCTGCGACGTCGAGCCGCGGCGAGATGATGTCGCCCGTGCGGTACGTGAGCTGGTACTCCCCGAAGGTTTCGGGATCGCGCGGCATCACTCCGGAGTCGAAGATTCGTACCGGCTCGTTGGACGTGTCGTCATAGACCACCATCTTCTCCGAGCCCACGATCGCGGTTCTCCGCAGCTTGCTGGGGGCGAGCCAGGAGAGCTCGACGTGGGCGATCGTTCCGCTCTCGTACATCAAGCTAATGAAGGCGACGTCGGGCACATCCGGGATGATGCACCCGCGGCTCATCGCGCTGACCTGCTGCGGCAGCTCCTCCAACCAGTAGAGCAGGATCGAGAGGTCGTGCGGCCCTAGATCCCAGACGACGCTGGCGTCAGGCTGGTGTAGCCCAAGGTTGACGCGGCTCGTCGAGATGAAGTAGATCTCACCGAGGTCGCCGGACTGAATCAGATCGCGAATGAGGTTGACCGCAGGGCTGTACAGGAACGTGTGGCCCGGCATCAGCACGCGCTCCCGCTCCTCCGCGAGTTGGATCAGCTCGCGTGCGGCCTTGGAGGAGTCAGCGAGCGGCTTCTCGACGAAAACATGCTTCCCGGCCTTCAGCGCTGCCGCGGCGAGCGGAAAATGGCTCGACGCCGGCGTGGCGATCGCCACCGCCTCGATCGTCGGATCACGCAGGAGATCGTCGAAGTCCGTCGTCGTCTGAAGCGCGGGATAGCGGCCGGCGATTCGTCGCAAGGCATCCGCTTGCTGATCGCAGACAGCGATCACCTCTGCGCACGGCAATTCCTGGAGATTACGGACGAGGTTTGGTCCCCAGTAGCCGAGGCCAACGACTCCGATGCGGACCGGTGCATCTATGTCGGACTCGGCTCCACGCCCGTTCGAGGGCGCAGCTCTCACTCTGTGCCGTCGATGTTCAAGAACTGAAGCGGTGTCCTCGCAAGGATGCAGGCGTCGAGGCGCAGCGAGAACGTTCGAGCGTAGATCACGTCGAGTTCTACCGCTTCGCGGTATGTCGCGCGAGCACGTGCAGTCACTTGCCAGAGGCCTGTCATTCCGGCTGGAACCAGGAAGCGTTCGAAGTGGTGCTCGTCGAAATGCTCGATCTCGTACGGGATACACGGCCGTGGTCCGACAAGCGACATCTCGCCGCGGAGAACGTTGACCAGCTGCGGAAGCTCGTCCAGGCTTGTCCGTCTCAGCCGCCGGCCGAACGGCGTCACCGCATCACGGCGCTCCAGCTTGAAGACGCCGCGACCGTTCGTAGTCGAGTGACCGTTCATCGTCGCCTCGATGTAGGCACGGTGGGGCGTGTCATCAGCGTCGACGTACATCGTCCGGAACTTGAGCATCGTGAACTCGCGCATGTGCATTCCGAGTCGACGCTGCCGAAACAGCACCGGTCCCGGCGATCCGCGTCGGACGCGGAACGCGGCATAGGCGAAGAGCGGCGACAGAAGCACGAGCAACACGAGCGACACGGCGACGTCGAACGCGCGCTTGACAGCAAACGATCGATGCCTAGTGGTCCCGGTCGCCTGTGGCCCGAGCCAAACAGCCGGTCCTGAGAGCTCCTCGTAGCTCTCGGTTACGGCCATGTGTTGACCTCTTCGATCTTCGCCATATTGTCCAAGGCGCCCCGGCCAAGACGGACACCTTATAACAGGCTCCACTGGACGTGCCACAAGTCAGCATGGCTTGCCGCGACAGGCGCGATCGAGCCGCTCTGATCAGGAAGCTGCGAGCTGGAGGCTTGGGTTCAGCTCGCGCAACCTCGCAAGGCTGCGCCGCGCGTCAGCGATCGCTCCGGCCTCTGTCTGGACGCGTGTAGCGACGAGCCAGAGGCGCCAGTCCGAAGGATCCTGGCGCGTGGCGGCCGTGATCCAGTTGCGGGCCTGCGCCAGATCGCCTGCGCGTTCGGCGAGGAGCGCCACCTGGAGATACGGCGAGGCTGCCCAGGGCGCCAAGTCGCGCGCTGCGATCGCTTCCTTGACCGCTCGGTTGAGATCGCCCTTGCGGGCAGCGGTCTGGCTCGCATCGAGTCTGAGTTGCGAGAGCAATGGCAGACCTTCGGCGAAGATTGCAGCGACTGCGACGAGCGCCATCGTTCCCATCGCCATGTGACGTGCGCTCGGAATGCGCGGGCCAGGCTTCGCAGGGGGAGGACGTGTTGACGGAGAGTCGGGATCTGGCGGAGCCGTTGTCCCTCGACCCGTGAGGAGGCCGAGGAAGACGATTCCGAGCACGCCGACCGCGGGAAGCTGCCAGAACCAGTCGAAGCCGATCGCGAAGACGTACGCGACGAACGCAGCCACCAGCGCTGCGAGCACGCACCTCTCCTCCCTCCGGGCACCTGCGAACCGCACAGCGGTGGTTGCGAGCCCCGTGATCAGGAATGCGACAAATACAAGCAGCCCGACGATTCCAAGCTCCGCAAGCGTCTGCATGCACGCGGAGTGCGCGTCGCGCACGAACCCGAGCGTCCCGTGTTGGGTCTCCCACGCCTCGAACGAACCGGCCCCGCGCCCCAGCACTGGCTTTGTCCGCAACGCGTCCGTGGCGGTCGCCCAAAGCTGCCAGCGCCCGCCGCCATTTCCGCTGAAGAGATGAGACTGGACGTAGTTTGGTCCGGTGATCGCCTTGTACGGTTGCTGGAAGGCGTGGAGGCGCGCGACAGGATTAGCGGCGGCGACCCCTGCCAGGACCAGAACGCTCAGGGCGATCAACAGGCCACGCTCGACTCGAACAGCCACGGGTCGGCCACGTCGGTCGGCGACGATCGCGATCCCGGCATACGCCAAGCCGCAGAGCGCACACAGGCCGGCTGTCCAGGCCGCTGCAGCATGCCCTTGGCTTGCGGCGGCTGACGTGCCGAAGGGCCCGTTGACAACAAGCGGATAGTGCTTCTGGACAGCTATCGCGGCCACGGTCGGTCCCGACGCGACGGCAAGCGCGGTCAGCGTCGCGGCCCGTCGCGGGGTGGCTGCGAGGAAGACGAGAATCGCGAGAGCCGAGGCGAGCGCACCGCCCCGCGAGGAGGCAAGGTAGATCGCGGCGGCGATCGCAGGCAGTGGCGCCAACGCCAACCCGCGAAGGGCCGGCCCCCGGGCTGCGAGGGCAGCACGCAGAAGGAGCGGAACGCCGAGGGCGGCGAGGACGGCCAGGCCGTTCCAGTAACCGACCGGGAAGCTCAACCTCCCCGCAGCTTCAGGGATTGAGCGGAGTTCGGCCTCAGCAGCGAACAGCGACGGGAAGTAGCGGCTGATGAGCCCTAGCACGACCGTCGCTGCAGCCGCGACGGCGACGGCGTCGAGCCAGCGCCCGAGATCTCGCCTCGCGACGGCCAGCACCACGAGTACGTAGACGCCGAGGTAGAAGAGCGTCCCGCAGAAGTCGTTCAGCGCGCGCTCCGAGCTCCCGGCCCACACCGCCGATATTCCTGTCAGCGCGGTGAGCGCAGCTAGTAACGCGGCGCCGGCGAGTGCCGCGCGCGGCACTCGCCTCAGCGTCCAGACGCCGGTGAGTGACCCGACGAGGAGCACCCACCAGACGATGACCGCGGCGAGGTTTCGGTCCGCAATCGGATACCCACCCCGGTTGTAGGCGAAGAGGAACAGCGCGCCGCCGATCCCGAGAGTGATTGCGATCCCCCTTCGGGGGAGGCGCCCGAGCAGCGGCCGGCGCCGCTCGGCGGGACTCAGAGTTGCGATCGGAAGGGCCTCCTCGTCGAGCTTTTGCAAGGACATCAGAAGTACCAGGCTGGGACAAGCACCGCGGCGGCAACCGCGGCGGCGAAGCCTAACGATGTCGTTCGTCGGGGACGTGAGCCTTGGTAGCATGCTTGCGTGCTCCGGCTGCTGGCTACAGCATCCCTTTTCGGTGCGGCCGCTGTTGGTGCCGCGGGGAGCGCACGTGCGGCCACGCCGCAACCGCCGCCCGGGTCGCCCCCCTCCGCGGTGTCCGAGTACGTTGAAACGATTCCGACGAGCAACGGCGGCCGGCCTGTTGGTCAGGGCGGCCACGGGAAAACGCTGCCGAAGCCTGTCCGCCAGCGGATCGAGAAACAGGGCGGCGGCGACGCGAACGCACTCAGCACGATCGTGAGCAGTCCTGGTTACGGCGGGGGTGGCGGGGGCGGATCGACTCCGCAACCGGCTCCGGCGGCCAAGCCGTCTCCTCGTCCTCCGGCGAAGGAGCACGCTCCGGCGCAGAAGGGCACTCCGGCATACGAGCACGCTCCTGGGAAAACGAGCGCCCCGGTAAAGGTGCCTGCTCCGGCAACAACGCAGCCTCGTCCTTCGCAGCACGCGCGGCCGACGGTTGTCGTGCCGCCTCCGCCGAGCGGGGCATCCATGGGCTCCGTCCTGAGCGCCGTTTTCAGCACCGGCAGCACCCGCGTGACAATTGCGATGATCGCGCTTCTTCTTTTCACGGCAGTGCTTGGAGTTCGTCGCGTCCGGCGGGCACGCCGGTAGGGCGCGTCTCCTTCGGAAGACCCAAGAACGCCACCGATTTGCGGCGGCGAGGAGTTGGAATGGTCGACGTCGCGGTCGTCATCGCCAACTACCAGGGTGAGCGGGTGCTCGGTGACTGCCTCGAGAGCCTCGCACGTCAGACGGTCCCGCCGAGCGAGGTGCTCGTCGTGGACGCAGGCTCGACCGATCGCAGCGGCGAGATCGCGCGCGGCCTCGGCGCGACCGTGCTCGAGACCGAGAATCGCGGCGTCGGCCACCTCTACAACGTCGGCGCGCGAGCGGCTCGGTCGCCGTTTCTGCTCCTGGCAAACAACGACGTTGCGTTCGATCTCGATTGCCTCGAGCTCCTCGCGGCGGAGCTCGACGGGCACCCGCAGCGTTTCGCCGCCGATCCCTGCCAGCGGGAATGGGAGGGCGGGCGCGTCATCCATGCGAGGTCGACGATCCGGCGCGGGCCGCTGCTGCGCCAGCCGCTGCCGGGCTTCCGGGTCGACCAGAACGTGCCGGCAGAGGGCGTGACCACGACCCTGCTTGCAAACGGGGCGGCGATGCTCCTTCGCCGTGAGCGCCTGCTCGAGCTCGGAGGCTTCGACGAGAGCTACTTCATGGAGTACGAGGAGCTCGACATCTGCTGGCGGGCGTGGCTCCGCGGCTGGGAGACGGTCTACGTGCCCCGAGCTCGTCTCCGCCACCACGTAGGACGCTCCACGAGCGAGCAGGGGATGCGCCGGAAACGCGTCAGGTCGGCACACCACAACCTCGTCCGCTTCGCGCTCAAGTGCTTCCCTGCCGTAGGCGTCGCGCGTGTGCTCACAGGCGAGCTCATGCGCCTCCCTAGGCACCCGCTCCTGATCGGGCCGGCGCTCGCTCGGATCGTGGTCGAGCTGCCCGAGATCCTGGCCGCCCGCAGGGAGAGTCGCCCCTCGCGGGAGGTCTACCGGCGGCTGCTGGACGAGCGGAGCTGATGGGCGCCGACCTGCTCGTCGTCGCGCCGAACCGCGACTCCCCGTTCGTCGAGGCCGATGTCCGGGCGCTGAGCGAGCACATCGCCACGGAGCGGATCGCGGTCGAGGACTGTGGTGGGAAGTTCGGGCTGATCGCAGAGCTCAGGCGCCGCTTCGCGCGCGGCGAGGGTCGGGCGCTGATGCTCTGGTTCCTCGCCCCCGGCTATGCCCTCGAGTCGATCGCGCTGGCGCGGCTCTACTCGCGGCCGGTGGTAGTGATGACCGGCGGGCTTGACGTCGACTACGTCCCCGAGCTCGGCCTGGGGGGTCTCAAGTGGCCTCACAACCGCCTACGGCAGAAGCTCGGCCTGCGCTACGCCGATCTGGTTCTCTCGATGTCCGCGTACTCGCTCGAGCGGATCAAGGCGCTCGCCACGCCTCGGCGGCTCGAGCTCGTCCCGATGGGTGTCGACGTGGGGCGCTTCTCGCCTGCCGGGGAGAAAGAGCCGCTTGTCCTGAGTGTCTGCTTCGAGATCACGCGGAGGACAGCACCGCTCAAGGGCCTGCCTGCGATGATCGAGGCCGCGTCGCTCTTGCCCGACGTTCCGTTCGTCGTCGTCGGCCGGGGCGGGGGCGACGATGGGCTCCAGCGTTTGCAGGAGAGCGCGACCGACAACGTCTCCTTCACGGAGCGGTTCATCTCCGACGGCGAGCTGCTGGCTCTCTATCGCCGCGCCGCTGTCTACGTGCAGGTCTCTGCCCACGAGGGTTTCGGTCTCGCGGCGGCCGAGTCGATGGCCTGCGAGTGCGTACCGGTCGTCACCGACAACCACGCGCTGAACGAAGTCGTCGGCGACGCGGGGATCCACGTTCCGTACGGCGACGGAGCGGCTACTGCCGCTGCCATCTCGCGAGCGCTCGCTTCGCCTGAGCTCGGGAAGGCGGCACGCAGGCGGATTCAGGAGAACTTCAGTTTCGAGCGCCGGGCCGAGCGGCTCGTCGAGATCTTCCTGCCGCTCGTCGGCGCTACGCGACCGCGAGGGAAGGGCGCCTCGTCGTCGGCGACTCCTTGAGCCCCAGCAGCTCGTCGTAGACGGCTGCCACAGCCTCTGCGTTGCGGACAGGGTCGAAGCGCTCCTGTGCATGCAGCGCCGCCGCCCTGCCCAGACGCCGGCGCAGGGCGGGGTTGTCGATCAGGAGCCGCAGCGCCGCCGCGATGCCTTCGGGGCTCGGGTCCTCGAGCAGGATCCCGGTCCGATCCGGGAGCAGGACGCCGGCGCCGTCCACCGAACCGGAGGCGACGACCGGCTTGCCGTACATGGCCGCCTCGAGCACGGGCCGGCCGAGGCCGACGCCCTGGTTCGGGAACGTGACGACGTCGAGCGCGGCGTAGATCTCGCCGGTCTCGGCCGTGAAGGGGAGGAAGGAGAAGTGGGACTGCAGGCCTTTCGCGGCCACGAGCTCCTTGATTGCCGACTCTTCGTCGGTGAGCAGATTCGCGGCGGCGAGCGCCCGGCCGCGAATCGTGCGGAAGTAGGCGGGTGGGCGGACGCCGCCGCCCATGATCACGAAGTGGGCCGGAACGTCATCGCCGACGAGGATCTCGGCGGCCTCGACCAGCTCCGGCCAGCCCTTCTGGCGGCGCACGAAGCCGGCGAAGCCGATCGCGACGCGGTCCTCGGGCAACCCGAGGTTGACCTTGCCGCTGCCGTTCAGCGGGCTCGAGACCGAGCTGACGCTGTTGTGGACGATCGTCAGCGGCAGCCGGATCGGGAAGCGCGCGGCTACGTCGCGGTCGATCGCGATCGCGGCGTCGCCCCAGCGCTCCATGAGCGTGGCGATCACGCGGCTGCGGCGGTCGCGTCCCTCGCCTGCGAGCGCAGAACGCAGGTGCCAGACGACCTTGGCGCCGTGGCGATGGGCGACGGCTGCCGCGGGCAGGAGCGGCGAGTCGTTGAGGTGGACGATCGGGAAGCGGTGCTCGCGCATCAGGCGCTCGAGTTGGCGGAGGTGCGGCGGCAGCGCCGCGATCTCGCGGCTGAGGACGAGCCAGCGTAAGCCCTCGTAGGGGCTGTCCCAGGCGTGCGCGAAGATCGAGATGTCGCCGGTGTGGACGGTCGCGCCGACGCTCTCGAAGAGCTCGGCGGCGGGTCCCTCTGGGCAGAAGACGTGCGGCTCGAAGCGACTGTCGAGGTTTGCGATCAGCTGCGCGAGGCTCGAGGGAGCGCCGCCGAGTTGCGGCCGGTGGTGGACGTAGAGGATCGGGATCCGCGTCCTGGCCGGCACGATCGAGCGGTAGATCGCCTCGATCCGGCGTGCGTTGCGGGCGGGATCGAAATTGGCCTCGGCGTGGGCGCGCGCGGCACGCCCGAGCTTCGCGCGCCGCTCGGGATCGCGCAGCAGCTCCTCCACAGCATTCGCGAGCGCGTCGACGCCGAAGTCCTCGACGAGGACGCCGGTCTCGCCTGGAACGACGACGCCGCCACCCGTCCGCGAGCCCGAGGCAACGACGGGAACGCCGCTCGCCGCAGCCTCGATCACGGGCCGCCCGAGCTCCGGGCCGCGCGAGGGGGCGACGACGACATCGGAGGCCTGGTAGAGGTTGGCCGTGTCCTGCGTGAACGGGATGAAGCGGATGACGTCGGTCAGGCCGAGCTCGGCCACCAGCTGCTTGGCCTCCGCTTCGTAGTTCCGAGTCAGGTCGGCGAGTTGGAGGCTGCGGCCGACGAGCGTCCGGAAGAACTCCTCGCCGCGGACGGCGCCGCCGACGATCAGGTAGCTCGCGGAAACGCCCCGGTCGCGCAGGCGCGCAGCTGCCTCGATGAACTCCTGGAAGCCCTTGGAGGGGTAGACGAA
>JBBQTQ010000034.1:0-26528 GCA_038213135.1 Gaiellales bacterium | reverse complement strand
GATCATCAACGAGCACGTAAACGTGCGTCAGCAAGGCGTCGAGGTCGGCGGACATCGTGGCCTCCTGGTCAACGGTGTGTGGACACCGCCGACTTCGGCGCCAGCCCGCCGGTCCCTACGACTTCGGAATCAATCGTCTAGTGGGCCTGGCGGTCGTTGGCTAGAGGAGTCCGGCGACGACGTGCAGATCGGTAATGAATCCCTAGAGGTCGCAGCCCCGGCGGCCCTGGGCGGCCTCGCGGAGCGCCGGCAGCGAGAGGCGTTCGGGCAGGAAGGGCTCGGCGCTCACGAACGAGCCGTACCCGGATCTGCGGATACGATTCCCTCGCGTGGCGCTGTGGCCGAGTGGTTAGGCAGAGGCCTGCAAAGCCTCGTACACCGGTTCAAGTCCGGTCGGCGCCTACAACCAACTCGAGTCCGGTCAGGGCTTCGCCGCGACCATGACGACTCGAGTTGGTGAAGTTCGCAGAGAGTCGCTGAGAGCCGATCCGGGCCAAGCCCGGGTCGGCGGCGGCTCACTTGGCGGACGCGCGGGAGACCATGCGGACATTGGACTCGAGCGGCCGCGTCCAGCGTCTGTCCTAGGACTGTCCCTGGGTGAAACGCTCTAGGTGCTGGTCCACGTCGGCTCGCGCTTTTCGAGGAAGGCACTCATGCCTTCCTGCGCGTCGCCCGCAGCCGCATTCGTCGCCATCACGCCTTTGGTCAGGTCGTAGGCGCCCTCCTCGGGGAGGTCGACCTGTTCGTAGAACGCCCTCTTGCCGATCGAGATCGTGAGCGGGCTCGAGCGGGCGATCTTCTCGACGAGCGCCAGCACCGCGGACTCGAGCTCGCCGGCCGGCACCACCTGGTTGACGAGACCCCAGTCGAGCGCCGTCTCAGCATCGATCGGCTCGCCGGTCAGCAGCAGCTGCAGGGCCCGCTTGCGGCCAACCGCGCGTGACACCGGCACCATCGGCGTCGAGCAGAAGAGCCCGATCTTGACGCCCGGCGTCGCGAAGCGGGTTCCCTCGGCGGCAACCGCGAGGTCGCACGCGGCCACGAGCTGACAGCCGGCCGCGGTCGCGATCCCGTGCACCTTCGCGATCACGGGCTGCGGCACGCGGTGGATCTCCTCCATCAGGACCGTGCAGACCTCGAAGAGCTCCTCGTAGAACGCGGGCTCCCGCCCGACCATCTCGCCGAGGTCGTGCCCCGCCGAGAAAGCCGGCCCCGCGCCCTCGATCACGATCGCGCGCACCTCGGGCTTGGCGCCGACCTCGCGCAGCTCGCCGATCAGCTCCTGCATCAGTTCGAGGCTGAGCGCGTTGCGCTTCTCCGGCCTGTTCAGCGTGATCCGTGCGGCGGCGCCCTCTTGCGCGACGAGCACGCTCCGCTCTGCCACTGCCATGACCCGACTCTAGCTCCGCGCAGCCGCGGAGCGCGCCCGCTCGCGGAGCTCGAACTTCTTCACCTTGCCGGTGGAGGTCTTCGGCAGCTCGCCGAACTCGACCGCGCTCGGCGCCTTGAAGCCGGGCAGCGACCGGCGCGCGAAAGAGATCAGCTCGGCCGCGTCGAGCACAGCGCCGGCGCGGAGGCAGACGAACGCCATCGGCCGTTCGCCCCACTTCTCGTCGGGCATCGCAACGACTGCCGCCTCCAGCACGTCCGGATGGCTGACGAGCACCTTCTCGACCTCGACCGTCGAGATGTTCTCGCCGCCGGAGATGATGATGTCCTTCGCCCGGTCGCGAATCTCGATGTAGCCGCTCGGGTGCATGACCGCGAGGTCGCCGGAATGGAACCAGCCGCCCCGAAACGCCTCGGCGGTGGCGGCCTCGCCGGCGAAATAGCCCTTCATGACGTTGTTGCCGCGCATCACCACCTCACCCATCGTCTCCCCGTCGTCCGGCACGTCGCGCATCTCCCCATCGACCACGCGCACCGGGTCGGCGGTCGCCATGTTCAGGCCCTGCCGCGCCTTCAGCCGCGATCGCTCCTCGGCGTCGAGCTCGTCCCAGGCTGAGTTCCACTCGCAGATCGTGATCGGGCCGTAGGTCTCGGTCAGCCCGTAGACGTGGTTGATCCGGAACCCGAGCGCCTCGGTGCGCTCGATCACGGCCGGCGGCGGCGGCGCTCCTGCCGTGGTCACCTGGACGGGGCGCTCGAGGATGCGTGCCTCCGGGTCGGACGCGAGCATCACGAGCACCGTGGGCGCGCCGTTCAGGTGCGTGACGCCCTCCGCCTCGAGCAGGCGCCAGACCTCAGGCGGGTCGACCTTCGGCAGGCAGACGTGCGTTGCCCCGACCGCCGTCACCGCCCAGGTGAAGCACCACCCGTTGCAGTGGAACATCGGCAGCGTCCAGAGGTAGACCGAACGCGAATCCAGCTTCGCGTGCAGCGCCTCGGAGAGCGCGTTCAGGTAGGCGCCGCGGTGCGTGTACATGACGCCCTTCGGTCGGCCGGTCGTGCCGCTCGTGTAGTTGATCGAGATCGTGTCCTCCTCGTCCTCGAGCCGCTCCTCCGGCTCGCCGTCGGGAGCGGCCGCGAGGAACTCCTCGTACGACTCCCCGATCACGAGCGTCCGGAGACCGGCGGGCACCAGGTGCGCGAGCGACGGGTCGACGACGACGAGGCGGGAGCCCGAATGGCGCAGGATGTAGTCGACCTCGTCGGCCAGGAGGCGGGTGTTGACCGCGACGAGCACGCAGCCCGCCCGCGGCACGCCGAAGTGGGCCTCGAGCAGCTCCGGCACGTTCGGCGCGAGAAAGGCGACCCGGTCGCCGCGCTCGAACCCCTCGGCCTGGAGCCCGACTGCCAGCCGTCGCGTGTGTTCGCGAAGCTCGCCCCAGGTCAGCCGCCTTTCACCGTCGATCACGCCGACGCGGTCGGGAAACGCGGCTGCCGACCGCTCCAGGAACGAGACGGGCGTCAGCTTCGAGATCACCGCGCCAGTGTAGGGCAGGTAGTCGCGTGGCCTTTGGGGTGCGAGGGACAGGCCTACAAACCAGGCCTGTCCCTCGGCCCTGCGCGCCCTAGATGCGGTGTTCTAGTACTCCTCTTCGACGATCTCCTCGTGGTACCCGTCGCCAGGTGCCACGTAGCCCGCCGGAGGCGCCACGCGCCTGCGGGTGCCGCCCACCGCGTAGCGGCGGCGGAAGCCGCCGGGGCCCCACCAGGTCGACCAGAACATCACCGACAGAACCAGTCCGATGATCCCGATCACGAGCAGGATCACGCCGACGGTGTTCACGTCGAGTCCCGCCGGGCTGCGATGCACGGCCCAGGCCAGAATCGCTCCGCCGGCGATCAACAGCATGCTTACTCCGATTCCCATGTAGTCCACCTCCTCCGGGTTACACCCATAACGCGCTAACCGCCGCTCGAGTAACGGGCGACGTAAATCGTCACGTTGGAGCCAGGCGGCGCCTGCTGGCCGCTCGCGGGTTGCTCGTCCACGACGGTGCCGTCCTGATTCGGATCGCTCGTCGGCTGATCGACGCTGTCGACCGCGAAGCCCGCGTTCTGCAACTTCGAGGTCGCCGTCGCCTCGTTCAGGCCGACGACGTTCGGCACGGCTTTGAGCGTCTGCTTCGTCGGGCCGAGCGAGGCGTTCACGAGCACGTGCGAGCCCGTCTTGACCGTGCGGCCGGCGGCGGGTTGCTCGGCGACGACCGTGTAGAGCGGTTGCTGCGACGGCACGTAATGGACCTCCGTCACGAGATGTGCCGTGCGCATCGCCTTGCGTGCGTCGGCGAGCTGCATGCCGACCACGTTCGGGACAGTGGTCGTCGCAGGCGCTGGTGGGGGCTGGCTTTGCGTCGTGGTGGGCGCGGTGCTCGCGGTCGTCGTCGCAGGAGTTGTGGTCGTGGTCGTCGAGGGCGGACCGCTCGAGGCGTTGATCTGCGCGTGCGCGCCTTTGGCCACGACGTCGCCGGCCGGCGGCCTCTGCCCGGTCACTGTTCCCGCGGGCTTCTGCGAGGCGTAGTGCGCCAACGAGACGACGAGTCCCAGCGCACGGAGCTTCGCGGTCGCCTCCTGCTCGGTCAGGCCGAGGACCAGAGGCATCGTCACCTTCGGTGCGCCCTGCGAGACGTTCAGGGTGACGGTTGTGCCGGGCTTCACCATGCTTCCGGCCGAGGGTGCCTGGGAGACGACCACCCCCGCAGGCTGCGAGGACGAGACCTGGCGAGTCTGGGTCTTCAGACCGGAGTTCTGCAGCAACGTCGACGCGTCGGCGACGGTCAGCCCGACGGCTTTCGGGACCGAGACGGTCGTCGGAGGGGCCGTGGTCGTCTGCACGACCGAGCGGGTGATCACCACGGTGCGCGCGGTCGTGGCGGCCTTGTGGTGCTTCTTGCCGCCGCTCAACGCGAACGCCGCGACGACGCCGCCAATCACGAGCGCGAGCAGAATCAGCAGCCAGGGCCAGAGATCGCGCGAAGGCGGCGGCTCGGGCAGGTCGCCGCGCCGTCGTCGTCGAAATCGCCGCACCGGGGGCGGCGCAAGCCGCTCGCCGGGCAGTGGTGGTTGAACCGGTGGGTCCACGAAGAGTCGTCTGCCCTTGCGCGGCGGTTTCCAACCGGTTTAACGCGAAGCCGGGTTAACGTTGTTCTGGATGACGGCTGTCGTGATGGCGGGGGGTCCTCTGGCCGGGAGGATCCGTGAGCGGGCGGCGCGGGAGGCACGCGAGCTCGGCGGCGTCGCGCTCGCGACCGTGCTCGTCGGTGACGATCCGGCCTCCGAGGTCTACATCGGGCACAAGCACAAGGCGGCGACGGAGGCAGGTTTCCGTGCGGTCGACGTGCGGCTCGCCGCCAGTACGACCCACGACGAGGTGCTCGCGACGGTCGCCGGCCTGAACGCCGACGACGAGATCGACGGGGTGCTCGTCCAGCTGCCACTGCCGCCGCAGGTCGACGAGGCGAAGGTTCTGCTCACGCTCGATCCGGCCAAGGACGTGGACGGCTTGCATCCGCTCAACGCCGGCCGGCTCTATCTCGGCTGCCCGACGCTCGTGCCCGCGACGCCGCTCGGAATCATGGCGCTGCTCGCCGAGTACGGCGTCGAGCTCGAGGGCGCGCGCGCGGTCGTGCTCGGGCGGAGCGCGATCGTGGGCAAGCCGGTCGCGCAGCTCTTGCTTTCGGCCAACGCGACGGTGACCGTCTGTCACTCACGCACGGACGACCTCGCGAGGTACACGTCTGATGCAGACGTCGTAGTCGCGGCGGTCGGCAACCCGGGAATCCTCACCGTCGAGATGGTGAAACAGGGTGCCGCGGTGGTCGACGTCGGCATCACGCGGACCGACTCGGGCCTCGTCGGCGACGTCGATTCGGGAGTCGCGGAGCGGGCGGGGTATCTGACGCCGGTACCCGGCGGGGTCGGCCCGCTGACGATCGCGATGCTGCTGCGAAATACGGTGATCGCCGCGCGCCTGCGACGCGGCTGACGGGGGTCTTGCGTTCGTCCACGGAGGGCGTTACAGTCCGCGCGTTTGGCTCAGTTGGCGCGACGGCGCGACCGTCGTTCACGTTGTTGAAGGAGGAACTCGTTGGCGCAGGGCACCGTGAAGTGGTTCTCGAACGAGAAGGGCTACGGCTTCATCGAGCGTGAGCAGGGAGAGGACGTGTTCGTCCACTTCTCCGCGATCGGGATGGAGGGCTACAAGACGCTGACCGAGGGTCAGCGCGTCGAGTTCGAAATCGTGCAAGGCCAAAAGGGCCTGCAGGCTGCGAACGTCGTCGCCATCTGACGCTTTCCCTTTCGGAACCAAGACCAGGGCCCCCGAAAGGGGGCCTTTCTATTTGCGAGGATGAATCGGATGGCAATTTCCAGAGAAGAGGTACTGCACGTCGCCCGGCTCGCCCGGCTGGCGCTGAGCGACGAGGACGTCGAGCGCTTTCGCGAGCAGCTGAGCGCGATCCTCGAGGCGGTCGGCAAGGTCTCGGAGCTCGATCTCGAGGCGATCGAGCCGACCGCGCACCCGCTCGATCTCGTGAACATCCTTTCGGAGGACGAGCCGGCGCCGTCCCTTTCGCGCGAAGATGCACTCGCGAACGCGCCCGACCCGCAGGACGGCGCCTTCGGCGTCCCGTCGAGGGCCGCGCTGTGAATCGACACACTTCCGGCACAGACACGTCGCGTTTGCCTGGCTACGCTTTCTGCAGGGGTCCTGGGGGGCCCCTGGGGGCAGTTACGGAGTTGGTCGCGTGATCGACACGCTCAGGCTCACCGCCGAAGCCGCGGCCGGCCTCATCGAGAGACGCGAGGTCTCCGCTGCCGAGCTTCACACTGCGTACCTCGCCCGCGAGGACGACGTCCACGCGTACCTCTGCACGACCGAGTACGCCGAAGGAGAAGGCGTGCCGATCGCGCTCAAGGACCTGATCACCACGAAGGGCGTCGCCACGACCGCCGGCTCGAAGATCCTCGAGGGCTACATCCCCGTCTTCGACTCGACCGTGGCGCGCCGCTGCAAGGACGCCGGCCTGCCTCTTCTCGGCAAGACCAACATGGACGAGTTCGCGATGGGCTCGTCCACCGAGAACTCGGCCTACGGTCCCTCGCGCAACCCCTGGGACCCGACGCGCGTCCCCGGCGGCTCGTCCGGCGGTTCCAGCGCCGCGGTCGCGGCGGGGCTCGCCCCCTGGGCGCTCGGCTCCGACACGGGTGGCTCGATCAAGCAGCCCGCCGCCCTCTGCGGCGTGGTCGGCCTGCGCCCGACCTACGGCACCGTCTCGCGTTTCGGGATCGTCGCCTTCGCATCAAGCCTCGACCAGGTCGGCCCGATCACGAAGACCGTTCGCGACTGCGCGCGCCTGTACGAGATCATCGCCGGTCGCGATCCGGCCGACTCGACGACCGTCGACCTGCTGGAGCCGGTCGAGATCCCGAACGCAACCGACCTGAAGGGGCTCCGCATCGGCGTCCCCAGGGAGCTGAACGAGGCCGAGGGGATCGAGCCCGGGGTCGCCGACTCGGTCGCCGCTACGATCGACCTCTGCCGTGACCTGGGTGCCGAGGTGGGGGAGTGCAGCCTGCCGCGCTCGGTCGACTACGGCCTGGCCTGCTACTACCTGATCGCGCCGGCCGAGGCCTCCTCGAACCTGGCCCGCTACGACGGTGTCCGCTACGGCCACCGCGCAGCCGGGGCGAAAGAGCTCGACGAGCTCTACGAGCGCACACGCAGTGAGGGCTTCGGCGACGAGCCGAAGCGCCGGATCATGCTCGGCACCTACGCGCTGTCGTCCGGCTACTACGACGCCTACTACGCCCAGGCGCAGAAGGTGCGCACGCTGATCGCCCAGGAGCACGCCGCGCTCTTCGAGCACTTCGACCTGCTCGTCAGCGCCACCTCGCCGACGGTCGCTTTCCCGCTCGGCGCACGCACCGCCAATCCGATCGCCATGTACCTCTCGGACGTCCTCACGATCCCGTCGAACATGGCCGGGCTGCCCGGCCTCTCGATCCCCTGCGGCCTCTCCGAGGGCCTGCCGGTCGGCTTCCAGCTGGTCGGCCCGCAGTTCTCGGAGAACCTGCTGTTCCGGGCGGCCCATGCGCTCGAGCAGACGCTTGAGTTCGACTTCGTCCCTGGGCGGCTGAAGTGAGTTGGGAGCCCGTCATCGGACTCGAGGTCCACGTTCAGCTGAAGACGCGGACGAAGATGTTCTGCCGCTGCGAGCTCGCGTTCGGCGACCCGGAAAACACGCACACCTGCCCGGTGTGCCTGGCCCACCCCGGGACGCTGCCACTGCCGAACCGCCAGGCGGTCGAGTGGACGATCAAGCTCGGCCTCGCCCTCGGCTGCGAGATCGCGGCGCGGGCGGTCTTCCACCGCAAGCACTACTGGTACCCGGACCTGTCGAAGGGCTACCAGATCTCCCAGTACGACGAGCCGCTCTGCACGAACGGCACCTTTCGCGTGCCGACCGAGGACGGCGACCACGACGTCGGCATCGTTCGCGCGCACCTCGAGGAGGACGCCGCCAAAACGCGCCACCTCGAAGGGGCCGGCGGCCGGATCGTCGGCGCCACCCGCTCGCTCGTCGACTTCAACCGCGGCGGCACGCCGCTCGTCGAGATCGTGTCGCAGCCCGACATCCACTCCGCCGAGCAGGCCAAGAGCTTCCTCGAGCTGTTGCGGCAGACGGTCGTCGAGCTCGGCATCTCGGACGCGGAGATGGAGAAGGGGACGCTCCGCTGCGACGCCAACATCTCCGTCCGCGAGCCGGGCGGCCCGCTGCGCATTCGCACCGAGCTGAAGAACATGAACTCGTTTCGCTTCATCGCGCGCGGGATCGACGCGGAGATCGCGCGCCAGATCGAGATCTACGAGTCGGGCGGGGAGGTGACGCAGGAGACCTACGACTTCCATGCGGCGACCGGCGAGCTGACGCTGCACCGCACGAAGGAGGAGGCAGAGGATTACCGCTACTTCCCCGAGCCCGACCTGGTGCCCCTCGAGCCGGAGCCCGAGCTCGTCGAGCGCCTGCGTGGAGAGCTACCGGAGCTGCCGGGCCTCCGGTTGCGCCGCCTGGAGCGCGAGCTCGACTTCTACGCGGCGACCGTCCTCGTCACCGGCGGCCTCGACCGCCTCTACGAGCAGGTACCCGGCGACCGCCGCGCTGTCGCGAACGTCCTGATGAACCAGCTCGCCGGCCGCGACCCGGCGGAGATCGATCCCGGCGAGCTCGGCAAGCTGATCGAAGCGCGCGACCGGATCCCGCGCACCGCCTTCGACGATGCCCTCGCCAACGGGATCGGCAAGCCCGGCGCCGCCGACGCCTATCTCCAGGACACGGCGATCGCCGACACCTCCGAGCTCGAGCCGGTGATCGAGCGGATCCTGGCCGCGAACGAGCAGGAAGTCGCCGCCTACCGAGGCGGCAAGGAGAGCCTGATCGGCTTCTTCGTCGGCCAGGTGATGAAGGAGACGGCCGGCAAGGCCAACCCGCAAGCCGTCAACGAGCTGCTTCGTGAGAAGCTACGGCCATGATCGACGAGGCGAACGAGGCGCTCCGCGCCAAGGGCTACTCCGAAGCGCACCTCGCGGCCTACTCGACGCCGAAGCCGACGAAGGCGCTGCTGAAGGGAAGCAAGATCAAGGCGCCGTTCTCGGACAGTCCGGAGACCGTGCTGCGGGTTGCCCGCGAGGCGGTGCCGCCGGCGCAGGAGCTGGGCCGGCGGCTGCTCACCCCGCAGGAGTTCCGCGCCTTTCTAGCGGGCCCGTAGCGGCTCGCCGGTCTCGAGCAGCGTCTTCAGGCCGCTGAGCACCTCCATCCAGCCGGTCCCGTAGACATTGCCCGCGGTCCTCGGTGAGTCGGCGAGCTCGTCGTGGATCACGCGGAGCAGGCTGACGCCGCTCTCGCCCGACTTGATCTCCCACGTGACACGGCTGTGGGGCTCCACGGCCAGCTCAGGGTTGTAGAGCGAGCGCCACATGTCAACGTGGGGCACTTCCTCATCCAACGAGGTGGGGTGAGGGACAGGCCTGTGAACGAGGCCTGTCCCTCGGTCTCAGCTGACCCACTGCCTCGCAGGAGGTCTCTATTCGTATTGCAGCGCTTCGAGCACGTTCAGCCGCGCGGCGCGCCGCGCCGGCAGGATCGCCGCGAGCAGACCCGCGACGAGCGCGACGAGCACGAAGACGAACAGCGTCCCGATCGGCCAGGCGACGGTGATGAAGTCGACACGGGCGATCAACAGCAGGGCCAGCACGATCCCGAGCACGATCCCGATCACTGCGCCGATCAGGGCGGTGATCACGCTCTCGTAACGGATCATGCGGCGCACCTGGCGCCGGGTCATCCCGATCGCGCGCAGCATCCCGAGCTCGCGCGTGCGCTCGAAGACCGTCAGGACGAGCGTGTTCACGATCCCGAACAGTGAGACGACCACGGAGAGCGCCAGCAGCACGTAGAGGATGTTCAGCACCGAGGTCAGGCCGCTCGCCTGGTTCTGCTTGAACTGCTCGCGGGTGGCGACCTTGGCGTTCGGGAAGGTCTCGAGCGCCTGGTCGAGCACCCGCGTGTTCGCCGCGGAGACGCCGCCTTGCATCGTCACGAACACGAACAGGTCGTGCGGGTCGTTGAAGAGCTGGTCGAACGTGGAGCTCCCGATCGTGAGCGGCGCGAAGGGCGACCCTCCGGCCGGCGGCTTGAAGATTCCGCGGATCGAGAACGTCCGCTGCTGGCCGCCGGGCACGAGCAGCGAGACCGTCGAGCCGACGCTCAGGTGGTGCTTCTTCGCGAAGTCCTTGTCCGTGAAGGCGCCGTTCGAGCCGAGCGAGTCGAGCACGGCTTGCGAGCCCTGCGTCCAGTCGAGGTGGAAGACGCGGCTCGCGCCGGGGCCGACACCGGTCAGCTGGTGCTTGCCGCCGACGAAACGCGCCTCGCCGGCACGGACGCCGACGACGTCCTTCACGCCGGCGACGCCTTTCAGCGAGCTGCCAACCTGGATCGGGATCGGCGCGAAGTTGTTCTGGGCCGTGACGGCGTAGTCGGTCTGCCAGATCTTGTCGACCGCGCTGAAGAACGAGTTGCGGATCCCCGCGGCGAGCATCGCCACGAGCGTGACGAGCGCGAGGCCGATCATCAGCGCGGCCGCCGTCGACCCGGTCCGCTGCGGATTGCGCTGCGTGTTCTCGCGCGCGAGCGTGCCGGGCAGGCCGCCGAGCCGCGCCCCGGGCGCACCGAGCGCGCCGGCGAGCGGGATCACGAGGTGCGACGAGAAGAGCGCGACGCCGAAGAAGACGAGCAGCGCACCGACACCCATGAAGAGGAGCACCCCGGTCGTCGAGAGCCCACTGACGAACAGGCCGATCGCGAGCAGCAGGAAGCCGAGGATCGCGAGCACGCTCGAGCCGAGCACGCGGAAGCGTGCGAACCGGCCGGGCGGCAGCGTCGTGCCCTCGCGGACGGCGGCGATCGGCGGCACGCGGGTCGCGCGTAGCGCGGGGCGCAGGCTGGCGACCACCGTGACGAGGATCCCGACGATCAGCCCGACGATCACCGTGCGGCCCTGGAAGAGGAGCCCGCTGTTCGGGAGCGTGAAGCCGAGGGCGCCGAACAGTGCAAACAGCCCCTTCGCGAGGAGCAGCCCGAGCGCCAATCCGATCACCGACGCGAGCACGCCGATCGCCGTCGCTTCGACGAGCACGGCTCGCATGATCTGCCGGCGCGAGGCGCCGATCGTTCGCAGCGTCGCGAACTCGCGCGTCCGCTGGGCGATCGTGATCGAGAGCGAGTTGGCGATCACGAACGAGCCGACGAAGAGCGCGATGCCGCCGAAGGCGAGCAGGAACGACTGCAGGAAGTTGACGAAGTTCTGCGTCTCCTTGCCGGCCTCCTGAGCCTGCTGCGCACCGGTGCGCACCTTGGTCGCGGGCGGCAGGATCTGCCGGATCTCGCCGAGCAGCTGCGCCTCCGTGTAGTTCGACTTGTGCGCGACGCGGATCTCGTCGAGCTTGCGCTGCTTGCCGAAGAGCCGCTGTGCGGTCGCCAGGTTGAACGCGCTGAGCGTCGCGCCGCCGATGTTGCCCTTGCTCGTGAACACGAACAGGCCCGAGACGCGCACCCGCAGCGCCGGCCCCTGGCCCTGGACGCGGATCGCGTCGCCCGGATGGATGCTCTTCTTGGCTGCGGTGCCGGTGTCGATCGCCACCTCGTTCGCACCGGGCCAGTTGCCATGCTTCAGGACGATCGAGTTGAAGCGCGCCTGGGTCGGGTCGAGCGAGAAGCCGATGTGGGGCGCCCCGCCGAAGCTGATCACCTTGCCGTTCTTGTCGATCAGGTTCGCCTCGCCGCCGACCCCGCCGACCGCAGCGGCAACCGCGGGCAGCGCTTTCACCTTCGCGAGCAGCGACTCGTCGAACGGCGGCAGGTTCGTCGTCGAGTTCTGGTCGATCGCCGACAGGCCGGTGATCGAGGCGTCGGTGCCGACGTAAATCGTCTGGAAGATCGAGTTGAAGGCGTCCTTGATCGAGTCGGTGAGGATGTACGTGCCGGTGACCGTCGCGACGCCGAGGACGATCGCGAAGCCGGTGAGGAACGTGCGGAGCTTGCGGCCCCAGAGGGCGCGCAGCGCGACGAGGGTCATTGGGACAGTTCGTCCATCGCTGCGATCACCTCGCGGGGATCGGAGCGAGGCATGTCCTTGACGATCAGGCCGTCGGCGAGAAAGAGGATGCGGTCGGCGATCGCGGCGGCGCGGGCGTCGTGGGTGACCATCACGGTCGTCTGGCCGTAGTCGTCGACCGAGGCGCGCATCAGCGTCAGGATCTCGCCTGACGTGGCCGAGTCCAGGTTGCCCGTCGGCTCGTCGGCGAACACGACCGTGGGCCGCGAGGCAAGCGCTCGCGCGATCGCGACGCGCTGCTGCTGGCCGCCCGAGAGCTCCGCAGGCCGGTGCTTGCGACGATCAGCGAGGCCGGTCTTCTTCAGCAGGTCTTCGAACCAGGCCTCGTCCGGCTTCTCGCCGGCGATCGAGAGCGGCAGCAGGATGTTCTCCTCCGCGTTCAGCATCGGCAGGAGGTTGAAGAACTGGAAGACGAAGCCGATGTGCTCGCGCCGGAGCTTCGTGAGGTCGTTGTCGCCAAGATGCGAGAGCTCCGTGCCCGCGATCGAGACTTCACCGCTCGTCGGCTGGTCGAGCCCCGCGAGGATGTGCATCAGCGTCGACTTGCCGGAGCCGGACTGGCCCATCACGGCCGTCAGCTTGCCGCGCCCGACCTCGAGATCGATGCCGCGCAGGGCGTCGACCGCCGTGTCGCCCTGGCCGAAGCGACGCGTGACCGCGCGCGCGGTGACGGCTGCTCCATTCGCACCCCCCTCCACGGGACAAGCGTAGTAGGGTCGGCCCGTGCGGCGCTTGGTGATCTGTGTCGCGGCGGTGGCCGTCGGGTTACTGGGTGGAGTCGGCGCGGACGCGGCCCGAGTGAAGGACTACGCCTCGACGGCTTACGACGTCCTCGTCCCCGGCGAGAACGGCAGTCCGTCGTTCACCAAGAACACAAACGACCAGGCGAAGCTCTACGACGCGCTCACGCCGCTGAAGGGAGCGGTGACCGCCTCGACGCTCGCCCATCTCTTCAAGCCCGAGACGTTCGGCGGCACCGGCAAGCCGGAGGACATCGGCCGTAGCGACGTCGCCGTCCTGCGCGACAAGTTCGGCGTCGCGCACGTCACGGGCAAGACTCGCGCGGCGCTGATGTACGCGGACGGCTGGGTGACTGCCGAGGACCGCGGGCTGCTGATGGAGCTGATGCGCTATGCGGGCCGGCTCGCAGTCGTCGACGCGCCCGGCTACGACGCGTTCAGCGTCCTCTTCAGCGGCCGCAAGTTCGAGCCGAGCCCCGCCACCGAAGCGGTGCTCGCCCACGAGAGCGACCTCCTGAGAGCCGCGGGCGCGCGCGGCAAGCAGGCGCTCGCCGACGTCAACTCGTACCTCGCGGGGATCAACGGCTTCTTCAAGGCGAAGGGGATTCCGACCCAGACCTGGACGGCGAACGACGTGATCTCGATCGGGGCGATCATCGCGGCGCGCTTCGGCGCGAACGGCGGCCGGGAGGCCGCGAACTCGCAATTGCTCGCCCAGCTCCAGCAGCAGCTCGGCGCGAGCGGAGGCGCCGCAGCGTTCTCCGATCTCGCGGAGAGCATGGACCCCGAGGCGCCGCTCTCGGTTCCGGGCTCGTTCCCGTACGACCAGCGGCCGGCGAGCGCGCCCGGCTCCGTCGTGCTCGCGCCCGGCTCTTTCCAGCCGGCGACGAAGCCGGCTCTGCCGGCGGCGCCGCGCTCGGCGATGAGCAACGCACTGCTGATCGGGGCGAAGCGCTCGGCGACCGGCCATCCGCTCTTCGTCGCCGGGCCGCAGGTCGGCTACCTCTTCCCCGAGGTTCTGCTCGAAGAGGACCTCCACGGCGGCGGCATCGACGCGCGCGGCGTGCTGGTGCCGGGCGTCCCATACGTCGTGATGGGGCGAGGCGCCGACTACGCCTGGAGCGCCACGTCGTCCCAGTCGGACAACATCGACACGTTCGCCGAGACGCTCTGCGGCGGCGACGACCATCACTATCTCTTCAACGGCGAGTGCCGCGCGATGACGCAGTTCGACGCGGGCGTCCTGAAGGGGAACCAGACGACCCCGGACACGCCGGTCTCGTTCTGGCAGACGGTGCACGGCCCGGTCTTCGGCTACGCGATGACGACCGGCGGCCAGCGCGTCGCGCTGACGACCGAGCGCTCGACGCGCGGGCGCGAGGGGCTGAGCCTGCTCGGCTTCCAGGCCTACGACGACGGCAGCGTGCGCTCCCCGCAGACGTTCTTCGCCGCCGCTTCGCAGATCGAGGTGGTCTTCAACTGGTTCTACGCGGACGACAAGCACATCGCGGTCTTCTCGAGTGGGCGGCTGCCGATGCGCGCGGCCGGCACGGATCCGGAGCTGCCGACGGTCGGCACGGGCGCGTACGAATGGGGCGGCTTCCTCGGCACCGCCGGTCATCCGCAGGGGATCGATCCGGCGAACGGGATGATCGTCAACTGGAACAACAAGCTCGGCGGCGGCTTCGGCGCGTCCGACGACAACTGGGCCTACGGCTCCATGCAGCGCGTCCAGATGCTCGAATCGGCGCTGCCGGTGGGGAAGATCACGCTGCCGGGCCTCGTCGGCGCGATGAACACCGCGGCGACGCAGGACTTCCGCAAGCGGCTCGTGCCGCTGCTTGCGCAGGTGCTCGCGAAGGGCTCCGCTCCGAGCCCGCGCGACGCGCAGCTGCTGCAGATCCTCCAGCAGTGGGACGGCACGCGCCTCGACCTGAACGGCGACGGGAAGGTCGACGAGCCGGGGGCAGCGATCATGGACGCCTTCTGGCCTCGGCTTGCGGACTCGGTCCTGCGAGGCGCGCTCGGCCCGGCCACCGACCGGCTCGCCGGACTGATGGCTCCCGACGACTCTCCCGGGCCGGGCGGCTCCGCGTACCTGATGGGCTGGTACGGCTACGTGGACAAGGATCTGCGCAGCGTGCTCGGGCAGCAGGTGAGCGGCCCGTTCTCGACGCACTTCTGCGGCGCCGGCAACGCGCAGGCGTGTGCCGTGACGCTCTGGGCCGCGCTCGACGCGGCCGGCAATGCGCTCGCGGCAACCCAGGGGCCGGACCCGGCGGCCTGGCGCGCGGACGCCAGCGCCGAGCGGATCCACTTCGCGCCGGGCCTGCTGCGAGACACGATGCGCTGGACGAACCGCCCGACCTTCCAGCAGGTGATCAGCTTCTCAGGGCACCGCCCCTAGTAAGAGGGCTTGGCGGTGACAGTCACCGGTCCCGGCTCCGGCGGACACGGTCGCTAACCTCAGTGGCTCGATGGCCGAGAAGCGCTATCTCTTCACGCCTGGGCCGACGCCCGTGCCGCCCGAGGTCCTCGCGAAGCTCGGCGAAGCCGTCGTCCACCATCGCAGCGCGAGCTTTCGGCCGGTCTTCGCCGAGTGTCTCGACCGCCTGAAGGCGGTCTTCCGCACCGCCTCCGACGTCCTGCTCTTCACGGCCTCCGGCACGGGCGCGATGGAGTCCGCCGTCGCGAACCTCTGCTCGCCCGGCGCCCGGGTCGTCGTCGTTTCGGCGGGGAACTTCGGCGAGCGCTGGGTCGAGCTGGTGGAGCGCTACGGCTGCGAGGTGGACGCGATCCGCTACGAATGGGGAGAGACCCCTGCGCCGGACGACCTCGCGGCGCGGCTCGGCGAGCTCGGCGGGGCGCGGGCGGTCTTCCTGACGCAATCCGAGACCTCGACCGGAGTCGTCGCAGACATCCAGGCGCTGGCCGCGGCGGCCCGGCCTTCCGGCGCGCACGTTGTCGTCGACGCGGTCTCGAGCCTCGGCGCCGTGCCGCTCGAGGTCGACGCCTGGGGGATCGACGTGGCCTGCGCCGGCTCGCAGAAGGCGCTGATGACCCCGCCCGGCCTCGCGATGGCCTCCGTGTCGGACGCCGTCTGGACGACGCAGGGCAAGACCTCGTCGCCCCGTTACTACTTCGACTGGGAGCGCACGCGCAAGGCGCAGGACAAGCTCGACTCCGCCTTCACGCCGGCCGTCTCGCTCGTCGCCGCGCTCAACGTCGCCCTCGGCCTGATCCTCGACGAGGGCCTCGAAGCGGCCTTCGAGCGCCACCGCCGCCTCGGCCGCGCCTGCCGCGAGGGGCTAAAGGCGATGGGACTCGAGCTCTTCTCCCCGGACGAGGATCGTTCCGCCGTCGTCACCGCCGCACTGACCCCCGACGGCGTCAGCTCGACCGAGCTGATCAACGACCTGAACGAGCGGCTCGGAGTCACGCTGACCGACGGTCAGGGGCCGCTCAAGGGCCGCGTCTTCCGGATTGGCCACATCGGCTACTTCGACGTGTTCGACATCACGACGGCTCTCGCGGCGGTCGAGCTCGGCCTGACGCAGGCGGGCGCCGACATCGAGCGCGGAGTGGCGGTCACGCGCGCGCTCGAGGCGTGGGCCGAGCCGGCAACCGTTTGAAGGTCCTCGTCCGAGAGCAGATCGCCGAGCCGGGCATCCAGCTGCTGCGCGAGCGCTTCGAGGTCGACGTCGACACGGACTCGGACCTCGCAGAGATCATCGGCCGCTACGACGGCATCGTCGTTCGCTCCGCGACGAAGCTGACCGCCGAGCTGATCGCGCGCGGCGAGCGCCTGAAGGTGATCGGCCGCGCCGGGGTCGGCGTCGACAACGTCGACCTCGAGGCGGCGACCCGCCAGGGCATCGTCGTCGCGAACGCGCCGGAGTCGACCGTCCTCTCCGCGGCCGAGCACACGGTCGGCCTCCTGCTCGCCCTCTCGCGCAACATCCCGCAGGCGCACGCCGCGCTCAAGCAGGGGCGCTGGGAGCGGTCGCGCTACGGCGGGATCGAGCTTGCCGGCAAGACCCTCGGCGTGCTCGGCTTCGGCCGGATCGGCCAGCAGGTCGCCCGCCGCGCGCTCGGCCTCGAGCTGCGCGTGCTGGCGTACGACCCCTTCGTCGCCAAGGAACGCTTCCGCGAGCTCGGCGTCGAGCGCGCCGAGGATCCCGTCGAGGTTCTCCGCGGCGCCGACTTTCTGACGCTGCATCTGCCGCTGACCGAAGACACGCGAGGATTCCTCGACGCGGAGGCGCTCGCCGAGGCGCGCGACGGAGTCCGGGTCGTGAATGCCGCCCGCGGCGAGCTCGTCGACGAGGACGCGCTGCTCGATGCGCTCCGCTCGGGCAAGGTGGCGGCCGCCGCCCTCGACGTCTTCTCCGCCGAGCCCTACTCCGGCCCGCTGCTCGAGCTCGACAACGTGGTCGTCACGCCGCACCTGGCCGCCTCGACCGCCGAGGCCCAGGACCGGGCCGGGATCATCGTCGCCGAGCAGGTGGCCGCTGCGCTCGAAGGCGGCGTCGTCACGAACGCGGTCAACATCCCCGCGATCCGGGCGGAGGACATGGAGGTGCTCGGTCCGTACATCCCGCTCGCCGCGAAGCTCGGCGGCCTGGCGATGGAGCTCGTCGGCGGGGTCGCCCAGCGGATCTCGATCTCCTACTACGGCGTCCTCTCCGCCTACGACACGCGCCTCCTCACGGTCGCCGTCCTGAACGGCGCCTTCCAGGGCCGCGTCGACCAGGACGTGAACTACGTGAACGCGCCGCTGATCGCCGACGAGCGCGGGATCGAGGTGAACGAGGAGAAGCGGCGCGGCACCGGCGCCTTCACCAACCTCGTGCGAGTGACCGTCGACGACACGGTCGTCTCGGGCACGATCATCGGCCGCGACAACCGCCACTGGCTCGTCGGCGCGCTCGGCTTCGAGATCGACATCGAGCTCGCGCCGCTCATGGTCTTTTTCCGCTACGACGACCTACCCGGGGTGATCGGCCGCGTCGGCACGACCTTCGGCGACGCGGGAATCAACATCGCGCAGATGGCGGTCTCGCGCTCGCGCCGCGGCGGCAAGGCGCTGATGGCCCTCTCGATCGACAGCGAGCCGCCCGCCAAATTGATCGCCGCGATCCGAGCCCAGGGCTTCGACGACGCGCGCTTCATCCGCCTCCGCTGACCGGCTGGCCCGAACCTGTCGAGCGCGTGAGCGCCTTCCTGCGCGCCTCGGGTGCCCAGGCTCGCATCGAAGAGTTCCCGGAGGGGACACCGACCGCGCAGGCCGCGGCCGACGCGGTCGGCTGCGAGCTGCGCCAGATCGTCAAGTCGCTCGTGTTCGAGGACGACGACGGGCCGGCACTCGCGATGGTCCCCGGTGACCGCCGGGCGGATCCGGAGAAGGTCGCCGCCGCGCTCGGCACCGCTCGCGCCAAGGTCGCCCCCGCCGAGCGGGTCGAGGAGCTGACGGGCTTCCGCCCGGGCGCCGTCGCACCGTTCCCGCTACCGGCGATCGAGCGCGTCCTGATCGAGCGCAACCTGCTCGTACATCAGATCGTGTGGATCGGGGCAGGATCCGAGCACCACATGGCTGGACTCTCACCCGCCGAGCTCGTGCGCCTGTCGCGCGCACGCCCGCTCGACCTCGTACTCGACGACTAACATTCAAGGAGGCCCAGATGCGCGAGACCGAGAAGATCTGGATGAACGGGGAGCTGGTCGACTGGGCCGACGCCAAGATCCACGTAGGCGCGCACGGCCTCCATTACGGCACCGGCGCGTTCGAGGGAATCCGCTGCTACGAGACCCCTCGCGGCCCGGCCGTCTTCCGGCTCCGCGACCACCTCCGGAGGCTCCTCAACTCGACGAAGCTGATCGGAATGGAGGTGCCGTACTCCGTCGAGGACCTGCGCTCGGCCTGCTTCGACGTGATCGCCGTCAACGGGCTGCCCGAGTGCTACCTGCGGCCGATCGTCTTCTACGGCTACGGCGAGCTGGGCGTCCACGCGGGCGGCAACCCGATCGAGACCGTGATCATGAGCTGGCCGTGGGCGCCCTACCTCGGCGAGGAGGGAATGCGGCTCGGGATCCGGGCGATGATCTCCTCCTGGCGCCGGGTCGGCCCGAACGTGATCCCGCACGTCGCCAAGGCAACCGGCGTCTACCTCAACTCGATGCTGGCCGTCCACGAGGCGCAGCGCGCCGGCTACGACGAGGCGATCCTGCTCACCGACGACGGCTACGTCGCGGACGGCTCGGGCGAGAACATCTTCGTGATCCGCGACGGTGTGATTACGACGCCTGACCTCTCCGCCTCGATCCTGCCTGGAATCACGCGCGACACGATCATCCAGATGGGCCAGGATCTCGGCTACTCGGTCGTCGAGAAGCAGCTGATCCGCACCGATCTCTATCTCGCGGACGAGATCTTCATGTGCGGCACCGCCGCCGAGGTGACGCCGATTCGCTCGGTCGACGGCTACGAGGTCGGCCCGCCCGGTCCCGTCACGCGCGCAATCCAGGAGGCCTACCTGAACACGGTGCGCGGGCGCACCGAGCGCTGGGCGCAGTGGCTCGACTTCGCCGCGCCGATGCGCGCCGGCGCGTGAAGACGAAGCAGATCGAGCTCTCCGCGCCGTACATCGACGAGCGCGAGGAAGAACTCGTGCTCGAGGTGCTCCGCTCCGGGTGGCTCTCCCTCGGGCCGGTGCTGACGCAGTTCGAGCGGATGTTCGCCGAGCGGCTCGGAGTCGAGCACGCCGCCGCGGTCTCGAGCGGGACCGCGGGCCTCCACCTCGCCGTCAAGCTCGCGGGGATCGAGGCCGGCGACGAGGTGATCACGACGCCGTTCTCGTTCGTCGCCTCCACGAACTGCTTTCTCTACGAGGGCGCGACGCCTGTCTTCGTCGATGTCGACCCGCAGACGCTGAACATGGATCCCGAGCTGGTCGAGGCGGCGATCACGCCGCGCACGAAGGCGATCGTCGCCGTCGACATGTTCGGCTACCCGTGCGAGCTCGACCCGCTGCTCGAGATCGCAGAGCGCCACGGGCTCGCGTTCGTCGAGGACTCGTGCGAGGCGCTGGGTGCCGGGTACCGCGGCCGGCCGGTCGGCTCCGGCGGGCATCTCGCCGTCTTCGCCTTCTATCCGAACAAGCAGATGACGACCGGCGAGGGCGGGATCGTCGTCACGGACTCCGAGGAGGAGTGGAAGCTCCTCAAGAGCCTCTCGAACCAGGGCCGGGCTGAGGACGGCGCGTGGCTCGATCACGTGCGGCTGGGCTACAACTACCGCCTCGACGACGTCGGTGCGGCGCTCGGGGTCGCGCAGCTCGAGAAGCTCGACCACGTGCTGGAGCTGCGCGCGCAGGTCGCCGCGCGCTACGCGGAGCTGCTCGCCGGCATCGACGGGGTCGAGCCGCTGCTCGCCGACGACGCCGACCACAAGCGCTCGTGGTTCGTCTATCCGGTCTGGCTCGACGCCTCGATCGACCGTCTGCGGACGATCCAGCGCTTGCGCGAGCAGGGTGTCGCTTCGAAGGTCTATCTCCCCTCGATCCACCAGCAGTCCTACATCCGGGAGCGCTTCGACTTCCGGGACGGGATGTTCCGAAACGCCGAGGACGCGAGCGCCAGGCTGCTCGCGCTGCCGTTCCACACCGGGCTCGAGGCCGACGACCAGGAACGCGTGGTCGAGGCGTTGCGGTCCTCCATCTGAGTGGACGTTCGCTCGTTGGAGGCCGCAGAGCCCTTCGTCACCGCCGACGGCTCGACGATTCGCGAGCTCTGCGGGCTCCCGACCGGCGGCAGCGTGCTGCAGAGCCTGGCCGAGGCCTCGCTCGAGCCCGGCGGCTCGACGCAGCGCCATTACCACGCGGCGAGTGAGGAGATCTACTTCGTGCTCGAGGGTTCCGGCGATCTGGAGCTCGAAGGCGAGCGCGCGCGGATCGGTCCCGGCGACGCCGTGCCGATCCCACCGGGCGCCTGGCACGAGATCCGCAACAGCGGAGAGGCGACGCTTCGCTTCCTCTGTTGCTGCTCGCCGCCGTATCGTCACGAGGACACGTTCTTCGAATAGGGAGGCCAGCATTGCCGACGATCACGCTCGTCCACCACCGCGTCGAGGACTTCGACAAGTGGCGGGACGTCTACGACAGCGACGAGGTTCGCACCGTTCAGCTCGCCGGCGGGGTGAGCCAGCACCACGTCTGGCGCTCGACCGAGGACACGCAGCTGGTCGTGGTCGTGCACCGCTTCGACACCGAGGCGGACGCGCGTCGCTTCTTCGAATCGGGGGAACTGCGCGACGCAATGGAGGAGGCAGGCGTCGACGGCGACTCGCTGCAGCTCCAGTACCTCGACGAGATCGCGTCCGGCGAGTTTTAGAACGCGGGCGAACCCCTGGTTCTGGTTGACGCGACTTCGCGCGTCGTCGCTCCGCCGGGCAGGGCCCGGCTACGCAGTCATAATCGGCACGTGGCCGACGCAGGGCAGCGAATGGTCTTTCTCGGCTTCGGCAAGTACGCGCGCGCCGACCGGATCTATGCGCTCGAGCCGATCGGCGAAGGGGAGCGCGGGAGTGGCCGGCGCACGCGGGTCTGGATCGAGGGCATCCCGGACGCTGTCGTCGCCTCGCGAACCGAGCGGACGATCCTGCACGACATGGGCCAGGACGCCGCGGCCGGCTCGCCGCTGATCGACGACGCCCTCGACCTCGCCGAGCGCCTCGTCGAGCAGGCCAGCTCCGGGAAGGTCGATCTGGGCGATCTCAGCCGCCGCGCACGCCGGCTGCTCGAGGCCAGCGCGAAGCCGGGCGAGGGTCAGCAGCTGTTCTAGGGCGAGCGTTCTTCGACGGGAGCGTGCACGAGGTCGGTCCGGAGCTCGTCGGGGCGACCCTCCTCGTCGACGGCATCGGGGGCACGATCGTCGAGGTCGAGTGCTACGACCGCGAGGATCCGGCGAGTCACGGTCACCGGGGTGAGACCCCTCGAAACGCCGCGATGTTCGGCCCGCCCGGGCACGCGTACGTCTACCGCTCTTACGGAGTCCACTGGTGCCTGAACCTGGTGTGCGGCGCCGTCGGCGATCCCCAGGCCGTCCTGATCCGCGCGCTCGAGCCAACCGAGGGCCTCGACGCGATGCGCGCCCGCCGCGGCCTCGACGACGTGCGGCTCCTCTGCTCGGGGCCCGGGCGTCTCTGTCAGGCGCTCGGCGTGACCCGCGAGCATGACGGCCTGCCGCTCGACGAGCCGCCGTTCGAGCTCCGCGCGCGCGTGCGCGAGCCACAGATCGCGAGCGGCCCACGGATCGGCATCACCAGAGCCGCCGAGCTGCCGTGGCGCTACTGCCTGGCCGGCTCCCGGTTCCTCAGCCGGCCGTTACCCGCGCGAGAGGACTAGGCGGATCGGCATCCCGGGTGCCGCCGCGACCCCGGCGTGCGGCTTCTGCGAGACGACGATGCCGCCGATCCCGGACAGGAACGGCACGAGCCTGAGCTTCTTCAGCTTGTCTTGCGCGGCCTGCGCCCTCAGCCCCACGACCGCCGGCACCACGCCGTGCAGCGCCTTCGCGAAGACGAGTGTCACCTTGTCGTATGACGAAAGCCGCCCGCGTGGCGGTAGCTGACCGACGACGACGCCGATCGCCTGCCCCGGCGCCGCCGGCTTGTAGACGACGGTCGAGGTGAGCGGCTGCGCCGCGAGTCGCGCCGTCGCCTCCGCATAGGTGTCGCCGATCACGTTCGGCACGTCGACCTCGTTCGGCTTGCAGTCCGCCGTCTTCCCCGGCCCGTAGCCGGTGAAGTAGACGACCGAGACGAGGTTCTTGCAGTTGCCGTTGTCGAGCTGCC
Organism: Gaiellales bacterium; assembly: GCA_038213135.1. Taxonomy (GTDB): domain Bacteria; phylum Actinomycetota; class Thermoleophilia; order Gaiellales; family Gaiellaceae; genus JBBQTQ01. Next base: position 3,821 of record JBBQTQ010000034.1, on the reverse strand, counting down.
ACGTCCCGTCGCGGAGCACGAGCTGGCGCGTCTCCGTCCCCGGGAGCTGCGGCGACGGGAACGACTCCGGCGGATCCTTGAGATACGGCAGCGCCTTCTCCATGAACGCCTTCCAGATCAGCGCCGGGAAGGTGCCGCCCGCGACCGGCTTGCCCTGGAACTCGGTGAGCATGGGCGTCAGGTTCTTCGGGTAGCCGATCCAGACCGCGACCGCGAGCTGCGGCGTGTAGCCGACGAACCAGGCGTCGCCGTAGTTCTCGGTCGTGCCGGTCTTCCCGGCCGCGACCCGGTCGGGAAGCGCGGCGCGGACACCCGTGCCCTCGGTCAGCACGCGCCCGAGCATCGAGTCGACGATCGCCGCAGTATTCGAGGAGAAGGCCGGACGCTTCACCGGCGCGTTCGCGTAGCCGTTCACCGAGACGATCGCGTTCGGGTGGTTGCCGAAGATCGACCCGTCCACTCGGTTGCCGCCGTTCGCGAAGCTCGAATACGCCCGCGCCATCTCGAGCGGATTCACCGGGTCGGCGCCGAGGCCGATCGCGAAGTAGCTCTGCAGCGGGCTCGTCACCCCGAGCTTGTGCGCCATCGCGGCGACAGCGTCCGGGCCGACGAGGTCGGTCAGTTGCGCGTAGACCGTGTTGTCGGACTCGGCCGTTGCCGTGTTCAGGTCGATCGTGCCGAGGTTCGAGCCCTCGTAGTTGTGGACGTACCAGAGCTTGTTGCCGAGGTCGATCGTGACGGGCTTCGACTCGAAGGTCGTCGAGGGCGAGATCCCCTGCGCGAGCGCCGCGGCCAGCACGAACGGCTTGAACGAAGACCCGGGCTGGCGCTCCCCCTGCACGGCGAGATTGAACTGGCTCTGCCGGTAGTTGTCGCCGCCGACCATCGCGAGCACCTGGCCGTTCCGCGGGTCGATCGCGACGAGCGCGGCCGCCGGGCCGTTGTCGGCGGTCAGGTACTGCGAGATCGCCTTCCGCGCCAGCATCTGCAGGCCGATGTCGATCGAGGTGACGACCTTTAGCCCGCCGCCGAAGACGCGAGCGGTGCCGTACCTGTCGACGAGCAACTGCTTCACGTAGTTGACGAAGTACTGCGCGGGCCCCTCGGTGCCGGGCAGACGGACGTCCTGGGGCTGGGGCAATGGGTAGTTGTTGCCGTAGGCGAACTGACCGCGCGTGATGTCGTGCTGGTCGAGCAGAGCCTGCAGCACCTGGCGCCGGCGAGCTCTCGCGTCCTTCGGGTTCGTGACCGGGTCGTTGAGCGAGGGGTCCTCCGGGATCCCGGCGAGCAGCGCCGATTCGGGCAGGTTCAGCCGGACGGCGCCGTGCCCGAAATAGGTCTCCGCCGCCTGCTGGATCCCGTAGGCGCCGTTGCCGAAGTAGATCGTGTTCAGGTACGCGGTCAGGATCCGGTCCTTCGACCACTGCTGCTCGAGTTGCCAGGCGAGCGCGGCCTCCTTGAGCTTTCGGGAGATCGAGCGCTGCGTCGAGACGTACGTGTTCTTGACGAGCTGCTGGGTGATCGTCGAGCCGCCCTGCACGGCCTTGCCAGTCGTGACGTCGGCCCAGATCGCGCGGATGATCCCGTGGATGTCAATGCCGCGGTGCTCGTAGAAGCGCTTGTCCTCGATCGCGACGATCGCCTGCTTCATCAGCGGCGAGATCTGGTCGGATGTGACGAGCACCCGATCCTGGTTGCCACGAAGTACGGCCAGCACGCGTTTGCCGTCGCTCGCGTAGATGTAGCCGTTCACCTCGCTGTGCACGCGCGCCGGGTCGAGCTGGGGCAGCTGGCTCTTGAGCGCGACGACGAACCCGTAGGCGAACGAAACCGTGCCGAGCAGGCCGAGGATGACGAGGAGCGCGAGGAGTCGGAGCTTGCGGATCCTGCGCCGCTTCTGCTTGTTCTTGCGGCGGAACAGAACGGGTGGATTGTAACGCCTAGAGTTGAGGCTTCATGGGCCTCGCCGAGCTCACTCGTAACGCCGTCGACGTGCTCCCTGCGGGCGGCCTCGAGCGCAAGCTGAAGCTGCGCCGGCCGCTGCGGGTCAAGCTCGGCATCGACGTCACCTCACCGGACATCCACGTCGGCCGCGGGATTCCGCTCCAGCGGATGCGGGCGTTCCAGGACGAGGGCCACAAGGCGGTGCTGATCATCGGCGACTACACGACCAGGATCGGCGACCCCTCGGGGCGTTCGAGCGAGCGGCCGATCCTCTCCGACGAGGAGATCGACCGCAACGCGGAGCGATATCTCGAGCAGGCGAAGGTGATCCTGCTCGACGACCCGGAGCTCCTGGAGGTTCGCTACAACGGCGAGTGGCTCGGCAAGCTCAGCTACGCCGAGGTCGTCCAGCTCGCCCGGACGATCACCGTCGCCCGCATCCTGGAGCGGGACGACTTCGCCAACAGATACGCGGCGGGCGAGCCGATCTCGGTCTCGGAGCTCCTCTATCCGCTGATGCAGGCCTACGACTCCGTGGCGATCGAGGCCGACGTCGAGCTGGGCGGCACCGACCAGCTCTACAACCTGCTCGCCGGCCGCGACGTGATGGAGGCCTATGGCCTCGAGCCGCAGGTCGCGCTGACCGTGCCGCTGCTCCTCTCCTGGGACGGGGAGAAGATGAGCTCGTCGGTCGGCAACAACATCCCGCTGACCGCTCCGCCCGAGGAGATGTTCGGGCGCACGATGCGCGTCCCCGACGAGCTGCTTCCGCACTGGTACGAGCTCGTGGTCGAGCGACCGCTCCCGCCGGGCGGCCCGCTCGAGGCGAAGCTCGAGCTCGCACGCCTCATCGTCAGTCGCTCGCACGGGGACGAGGCGGCGGCCCGCGCGGAGGAGCACTTCACGCGCGTCGTGCGCGAGGGCAAGCCGCCGGAGGACGTCCCGGAGGTGCCGCTGCCGCCGGGCGATCCCGTGCACATGCCGGCCCTGCTCGCGGAGAGCTTCGGGGTGGGCTCGACGAGCGAGGCCCGGCGGCTCCTCGGCCAGGGCGGCGTCCGCCTGGACGACGAGGTGGCCACCGAGCTCGATATCCCGCGAAAACGGCTTGCCGGAGCCCTTCTGCAGGTAGGAAAACGACGATTTGGCCGTTTGACAGAGGGGTGAGCCCTGCTATCATCCCTCGGCTGCCCGATAGGGCCGTGCAGGGAAGTCCCTGGCAATCGACATTGGAGAGCCCCCGCTAGCACCCGACCGGATACGTCAGGTACGGAAGTTAGATGAGGGCCTCTGGTGCGAGCCGGAGGCTTTTTTATGCGGCCGGCGAGTGGCGCGGTCTTTGAAAACTCAACAGCGTTTAACGTCGAGACCTCGTGGCCCTCGGGCTGCGAGGCTTAATCCCGTCACGTCTTCGGACGTGACCTTTGAGCACCAAGCTCAAAGTGAACAAGCTGTCGAACCGGCTTCGGCCGGCTGACAACAGTCCTTCACGGAGAGTTTGATCCTGGCTCAGGACGAACGCTGGCGGCGCGCTTAACACATGCAAGTCGAGCGAGAACCGGGGCTTCGGCTCCGGGGAAAGCGGCGAACGGGTGAGTAACACGTGGGCAATCTGCCCTCGGCATCGGGATAGCCCGGGGAAACTCGGATTAATACCGGATAGCCTCTAGGGTCTTCGGGCTCTGGAGAAAAGGTGGCTTCGGCTTCCGGCTGAGGAGGAGCCTGCGGCGGATTAGCTTGTTGGCGGGGTAAAGGCCCACCAAGGCGACGATCCGTAGCTGGTCTGAGAGGACGATCAGCCACACTGGGACTGAGACACGGCCCAGACTCCTACGGGAGGCAGCAGTGGGGAATCTTGCGCAATGGGCGAAAGCCTGACG
>JBBQTQ010000033.1:0-27801 GCA_038213135.1 Gaiellales bacterium | reverse complement strand
GTCGTGCTTCTTCGCAGCGTCTGTGGCTTTCGAGTCGGCCGTCAGCGGCGCTGCACCGTTTGCGGTGCGGAGCGCGTTCAGGGCGACGAGTGCGTCGGACTCGGCGTGCTTGTCCTCGCCGCCGCAGTCACCGCCGCCTCCACCACCGCCGCCTCCTCCACCACCGCCACCGCCGGTTCCGTTCCCGTAGATGCCGGGCCCGGCGGTCTGGGTCGCGATCGACGTGTGGTCACAGTTCGGACCGTTGTCTCGGGAGGGGCGATTGCATGTCGTGGGGTAGGTGAGGTTCTGGTTGTACTGGTCCCGCTGGTCGTCGCTGTAGATGATCGAAGCGAGCCCCGTCGTCGGCCGCGCCGCTACGCCGAAGTCGTCGTAGAGGTCGCGGTTGCCCGTGCAGCCGACGCCGCCCTCGCAGACCGCGCCCTTGTGGTTGACCGGCGAGGCGGCCACCTGCGTCCAGCCACCTGGCGCGCCGATGGCGTTCAGGTTTTGGGCGAAGTAGACCCTCCAGTCGGCGGTGCCCGGGTACTGGTCGGGGTGCGAGACGCCGTCGTAGTACGGGGTGCCGTAGTAGACGAGGTCGACCTTGCCCGGATCGCCGGCCGTCGCCCACGGGAAGATCGCCGTGTTCGCCGGGGCGCGGCTGACGCGGATCGGGGCGCCCGTCGGGCCGCCCGGCTTCCACGTCTGGCCATGGTCGGTCGAGTACTTGTAGTACACGTAGTGGTCGTCGCTGAAGAAGGAGTAGACGTTGCCGGCCCTGTCGACGGTGACGTTGGGGAACTGATGCCCGTAGCCGACGGTCGGATCCGGGTTGTTGTAGACCTGGTAGTCATTGAAAGTCTTTCCACCGTCGAGCGACACCGCCATCCAGACGACGTGGTAGTCAGTCAGGGCCGGATTGATCGCGTCTTCCGTCGTCCCACTCACGTAAGTCTGGTAGACGATGTCGTTGTTCCGCGCCGGATCGCCCGTGTTGCTGTTCTGGTCGATCATCATGTTCCCGATCTTGAAGCCGAGCCGCGAGTCGAGATTGCCGGGCGTGATCGCATCGCTGATCTGGGTGAAGGTCGTGCCCGCATCGTATGAACACTCCACGTGCAGGCCAAGCGGGGTAATGATGATGCCGGCTGCCGAGATGTAGCTGATACAGACCTTATTGGCGCCGTCCGCGGCGATCCACTCGCGGTCTTCCCCTGGGAACTTCGAGGCCGCGAGGTTGAGCTTCCAGGTGTGGCCGCCGTCGAGCGACGTGCTGACGACGGTGTGGACGCCGTCCAAGCTCGAGACATAGACGTTGTAAATTCCGAAGGCGTTCTTGGCCGACGCAGTCGAGAGATCAACGTCGCCGCCTGCTGGTGAGATCGGGAACGATGTCGCTGTCGGGGCGGAGATCTGGTTTGGGGAGGGGAGGTGGACGTAGTGGAGTCCGCCGTCGACTGACTTCCATGCCTCCGTGCCGCTCGTGAGGCCGTTCTCCGACGCGCCGAAGAAGTTGCCGAAGTTGTCGGCCCTGATCGCCGGCTCGGCCGCGCCGTTCTGGCACGGGCTGTTCGGGTCGGGGCAGTACTCGGCCGGTAGATCGCCGAGCTGGTAGTTGACGAACGAATAGCCGCCCTCGCTCACCGTCTGCGTCGTACCGCCGCCGGCTGCAACCACGAGCGCCGGCAACGCCACTGCAGTGAGCGTGACGGCGACAAACAGGAACCATCTGCGCACGATCAACCTCCCGTCTCGGGCCCGTAAGGGCGTTCCATGGAACAAGAGACCCCGCAACCGGGAAAAACTTGCGCCCGGCGCGATACGGTCAGGGCATGAGGCGATGGGCGTTGGTGGCGGCGTTGGTCGTCTTCGCAGCACCGGCGGCGGCCGCCAACCCGCTGCGGGACCTGATCCCGAAGCCGCTCGAGGTGCGCCTCGGCCACGGATCGGTCGCGCTCGGCGACGTGGTCGCCGGGCCCGGAACAGCCGGTCTGGCGAAGTACGCGGCTTCGGTTCTCGGCCTGCACGTGGGGACGACGCCCGGCGTGCTTCTCTCGCTCGGCGGCGACTCATCGCTCGGCAGCGAGGGCTACGCGCTCTCAGTTACTCGAGCGCGGGTGGGCATCACGGCGCCGCGGCCGGCCGGGATCTTCTACGGGATCCAGACGTTGCGCCAGCTCGTCTCGGCCGGGCGTGTCCCGATCGGGGAGGTGCGCGACCGGCCGCGTTACGCCTGGCGCGGCGCCATGCTCGACGTCGCGCGGCACTTCTTCGGCGTCCGCGATGTCGAGCGGTTCGTCGATCTCATGGCCGCGTACAAGCTCAACCGCCTCCACCTTCACCTCACCGACGACCAGGGCTGGCGGATCGCGATCGCCGGCTGGCCGCGGCTTACCTCGCACGGCGGCTCGACGGCCGTCGGGGGCGGGCGGGGCGGCTGGTACACGCAGGCCGACTACCGGCGGATCGTGGCGTATGCGCAGGCCCGCTTCGTCACGGTCGTGCCGGAGATCGACATGCCCGGCCACGTCGGTTCCGCGCTTTCGTCCTACGGCGGCTTGAGTTGCGACGGCGTCGCACCGCCGCTCGAGACGAGGCTCTCGCCGGCCTTCAGCTCACTCTGCACGACCAAGGCCTCGACCTACGCGTTCGTCGCCGACGTGTTACGGCAGGTCGCAGCGCTGACTCCTGGTCCCTGGCTGCACATCGGCGGCGACGAGGCGCAAGCGACCAAGGGCGCGGACTACGCCCGCTTCGTCGAGCGCGTGCAGGCGATCGTCAGCGGCCTCGGGAAGCATCTGGTCGGCTGGGAGGAGGTGGCCAAGACGAAGCTCGCGCCTGGGTCGGTCGTGCAGCACTGGCACGACAACTCGCTGCTGAGCGCCGCGAGGCGCCAGGGCGCGGGCGTGATCCAGTCCCCCGCGGACAAGGCCTACATGGACATGAAGTACGACGCGTCGACCAAGCTCGGCCTGAGCTGGGCGGGCTACACGAGCGTCCGGGACGCGTACGAGTGGGATCCCGGCCAAGCGCTCGGCGTCGAGGCGCCGCTCTGGTCGGAGACGCTGCGCACGTTCGCCGACGTCGAGTACATGGCCTTCCCGCGGCTGCTCGGCTATGCGGAGCTCGCCTGGTCGCCGGCAACGGGTCGATCCTGGCGTGAGTACCGGCTCCGTCTGGCCGCCCAGGGGCCGCGCCTGGCGGCCCTCGGCGTCAACTTCTACCGCTCGCCCGAGGTGCCCTGGCCCTGAACAGGCCGTTCAGCTGAAGCAGGTCGCCTGTTCGCCGGTCGCGGAACGAGGTCTCCAGGCCGATCAGCTCGAATCCCGCTCCGTCCAGGTGCTGTACGACCTTTGGTAGCAGGGCCTGTCCCTCGTAGAGCGGCACGACCGAGAGCTCGACTTCGAGCACGCGCGTATCGGCAAGCGTTTGCTCGGCGCCGTGCAGCACTTCGAGCTCGAAGCCCTGCACGTCGAGCTTCAGGAAGGTCGGTACACCGGGCGGGACGAGCGCGTCGAGCCGCTCCACGGTTACCTCCTCGTCGGAGACGTAGCCGGAGCGCGGGTCGAGCTCGGTGTGCCGCGCGGCCATCGGCAGCAGCGAGCTGCTCTGGTCGTTGCCGGCGACGTGGAGGACGGTGCGGCCGGAAGCTGCGCCGAGGGCGACGCGCTGGCACCGCCAAACTGCGTCCCCCGCAGCGGTCCGCTCGAGGCGAGCGAAGCTCGCAGCGTGCGGCTCGAAGGAGGCGATCTCGCCCGCGAAGCCCTGCCGCCGGAGCTCCTGCGCCCAGCCTCCGTCGCTCGCGCCGACGTCGAGCGCCCGCACCACCCCCTCCTCCCGGAGGAGCAGTGGGCGGCGTAGGTGCGGGAAGTTGCGAGGCGCGTAGCGGACGAGCTCGAAGCCCAGCCGCCGCGCCAGGCCGCGGACGAGCCTCAGTGCGAGGTCGCCTGCTTGAGGTAGCTCTGGAGCTGCTTTAGCCTTGCGGCCTCGTCCGTGATCAGGCAGTCCCCCTGGTTGATCGCGGCGAGCGAGCCGCCCGCGTTGAACGACGCTGCGAACTTGCAGTCGGCGTCGCGGAAGGAGATCCACTTCTTCTCCGCGTCGAGGAGCAGCGCCTTGTCGACATTCGTCTTCGCGAGCTGGCCGTAGGTCTTGTTGAGCAAGCCGTCGACCCGCTTGTACTCCTTCGTGATGCAAGCCTGCATTGCGGCCGTCGTCTGCGCACCCTTCAGGCAGGTCGAGTAGTCCTGGCTGCCGCGGCCGGCGGCCATGGCGAGGCCGGCGGCGAGGAGCGCGAGTGCTGCTGCGAGCGCAAGCCAAGGCGCGTGCTTCATGGAACGATCCTTTCCTCGGGAGGCCGTAAGGCTAATCGAGCACGCCGATGGCGGCCTCGATCGCGGCCAGGAATCCGCCGCCGGCGAGGAGCTCCTCCGCGGCGGTCAGCTCGGGCGAGAGCCAGCGGTCTGCCCCGGGCCCGGGAACCCGGGATCGGAGGAAGCCGAGCGCCGCCGAGGTGCCGGCGGCGGGCGCGAGCGGCGCGCGCAGCTCGAGCGCGCGGGCGGCGCAGACGACCTCGACCGCAAGGATCCGGCGCAAGTTCACGAGCGACGTACGCAGCTTGCGCGCGGCCGACCAGGCCATCGGGACGTGGTCCTCCTGCATCGCGCTCGTCGGCAGGGAGTCGACGCTTGCCGGCACGGCCAGGCGGCGGTTCTCGGAGACGATCGCGGCCTGCGTGTACTGGGCGATCATCAGGCCGGAGTCGACTCCGGCCTGCTGGGCGAGGAAGGGCGGCAGGCCGTAGGAGCGGTTTGCGTCGAGCAGCCGGTCGGTGCGCCGCTCGGCGATCGATCCGAGATCGGCGGCCGCGATCGCCAGGAAGTCGCACGCGTAGCCGAGGGGGGCGCCGTGGAAGTTGCCGCACGACTCGACTCGGCCGTCGGGGAGGATCATCGGGTTGTCGATCGCCGAGATCAGCTCCGTCTCGGCGACGCGGCGTGCGTGCGCCGCGGTGTCGCGGGCCGCGCCGTGCACCTGCGGGGAGCAGCGCAGCGAGTAGGCGTCCTGCACGCGAGGGTCGTCCTCCCGGTGGCTCGCGACGATCTGCGAGCCGTCGAGCAGCCGGCGCAGGTTCGCGGCGCTCGCCGCCTGACCCTCGTGCGGGCGCAGCGCCTGCAGGTCGGCGGCGAAGGCGCGGTCGGTGCCGAGCAGCGCCTCGACCGACATCGCGGCGGCGACGTCGGCGGTCTTCAGGAGCGCCTCGAGGTCCTCGAGCGCGAGGACGAGCATCCCGAGGGTGCCGTCGGTGCCGTTGATCAGGGCCAGCCCTTCCTTCGCGGTGAGGGTCAGCGGCTCGATCCCGGCGGCGCTCAGCGCTTCGGACGCCGGCCGTCTGTCGAGGAGCTCACCCTCGCCGATCAGCGCGAGCGCGCAGTGGGCGAGCGGGGCGAGGTCGCCGCTCGCGCCGAGCGAGCCGTACTCACGGACGAGCGGCGTCAGCCCGGCGTTGAGCAGCGCGAGCATCGTCTCGGCGACGAGCGGACGCACTCCCGATCGCCCCATCGCCAGGCTGCGTGCCCGTAGAAACATCATCGCGCGGACGACCTCAGGCTCGACCGGCGGGCCCATGCCTGCCGCATGCGAGCGGACGAGTGAGCGCTGCAGCTCCTCGCGCCGTTCGGGCGGGATCGACGTGGTGGCGAGCGAGCCGAAGCCGGTGGAGATCCCGTAGACGGGCCGGTCGGAGGCGGCCAGGCGCGCGACGATCGCCGCGCTCTCCTCCATCGCCGCCCGGGCGTCGTCGCCGAGCGATACCTCCGCGCTGCCGCGCGCGACGGCGACGACGTCGGCCGAACTTGCGCCACGGCTGCCGAGGACGACGCTCATGGGGCGATCACCTCCGCGCCGCAGCCGAGAACGAGAGCCGCCGACACGTCCTCGGTCGCGATTCCGGCGAGCGAGCGGTGGTCGAGGTCGAGGGCGGTTGCCGGCCAGACGTCGAGGCCGAGGGCTGCTGCACCCTCGCGTGACCCGATCGCCAGCAGCGTCTCGGGCGGGATCACGTTTCGGCGCAGGGCCTGGCGGCGGGCGGTGCCCTCGAGCTCGCGCAGCTCCTCGAGCGGATCGATGCGCACGTTCGAGTCGGAGCCGATGCAGAGCGGGATGTGGCGCTCGAGCATCGCCTCGATGCGAGGGAAGCCGTCGCCGAGGTTCGCCTCGGTCGTCGGGCAGAGGCAAACGCGGGCGCGGGTTGCCGCAAGAAGATCGAGCTCCGAATCGTCGGCGTGGGTCGCGTGGACGATCGCGGTGCGCGGGCCAAGGCAGCCGGTGTCGGCGAGCAGCTCGATCGGCCGGCGGCCGTGCTCGGCCAGGCACTCCTCGATCTCGCGCGGCTGCTCGTCGGCGTGGACGTGCAGGACGAGCCCTTCGCGCTCGGCGTAGCGGCCGATCTCCTCGAGCCAGCCGGCGGGGCAGGCGCGGACGGAGTGGGGGGCGACACCGACTCGAGTGCCCGCGCCGCGGAGTTCCTCGACCCAGGCCAGATAGTCGGCGACGGAGTCCTGGCGGAAGCGCGGCGAGCCGCCTCGCGCGTACGCGGCGGCGAGCAGGACGAGCTCCACGCCGGCCTCGCGCGCCGCGTCTGCAGCGGCGAGCGCCTCGGGGCGCCCGATGTAGTGGAACTCACCAACCGCGGTGTAGCCGGCCGCGCGCATCTCGGCGTAGACCGCCGTGTAGAGCTCACGGACGCGGGCTGGGTCGAGCCGGTCGGCCTCGGCGATCATCAGGTCGCGCCAGGCCCAGAAGTCGGCACCCTCTGCTCGTCCGCGGAGCGCCCGCTGAAAAGCGTGGCTGTGTGCGTTGACGAAGCCCGGGAGCGCGAGCGTTCTCATTCGGCGACCACCACCGAGTGGACGACGTCGCCGCCGAGGTGGTAGGCGAGGTAGCGCCAGTCCGGCGCGTCGAGTAGCACGACGTTCGCGTCGAAGCCCGGGGCGAGCCTACCCGCGCTGGCGGCGCGGCCGAGCACGTGCGCGGCGTTGACCGTGCACGCGGTGAGCGCCTCGGCGGGGGAGAGGTGGAGCTGCGTGCACGCGAGCGAGCAGACGAGCGGCAGGCTGTCGCAGAAGGCGCTGCCTGGATTGAAGTCGGTCGCCAGGGCGATCGCGGCTCCTGCGTCGACGAGCGCACGCGCGGGAGGCATCGGCCGGTCGAGGAAGAGCGCGCCGGCGGGCAGGAGCACGCCGACGACATCGCTTGCGGCGAGTGCGCGGACGCCGTCCGGCCCGGTCGCCTCTAGGTGGTCGACTGAGCGCGCGCCGAGCTCGATCGCCAGTGGGATCGCCCCGGCCTCGGTGAACTGGTCGCCGTGGAGACGGAGCGCTAGGCCGGCGTCCCGGCAAGCATCGAGGTAGCGGCGGGCCTGCTTGGCGTCGAACGCGCCGCGCTCCAGGAAGACGTCCGCCGCCTCGGCGAGGTCTGCGGCTGCCGGCAGGACCTCGGCCAGCAGGAAGTCGAGATAGGCGTCCGCGTCGTCGAACTCGGGCGGCACGGCGTGAGCGCCGAGCCAGGTCGGCACTCCGCCCGCAGCCGCAATCGCCCTCAGCTGCGCGAGCTCGGTTTCGCGGTCGAGCCCGTAGCCGGACTTGGCCTCGAAGAGCGTCGTCCCGTGCGCTCGCATCCAGTCGCGGTGGCGTCCCGTCGCCTCGACGAGGGCCTGCCCGCCCGCCTCGCGGGTCGCCCGCACCGTGGAGAGGATGCCGCCGTCCGCGGCGTGCAGCTCCTCGTACGAGGCACCGGCCGCGCGCAAGCCGAACTCCTCGACGCGATCGCCCGCGAAGCAGGCATGGGTGTGGCAGTCGACGAGCCCCGGAATCGCACAGAGGCCGCGCCCGTCGATCTCTTCGACCTCGCCGTCGAGCGTCTCGAGCTCGCGCATTCGCCCGACGGCTTCGACGACGCCGTCGGCGCAGAGAACGTACGCGTCCTCGATCAGCTCGACCTCGCCGAGCGCGCCGCCGCGCAGGGGCGCCTCCGCCGCCGCCGGAGTCACGAGCTGGGCGAGGTCGCGGATCAGCAGCCGCGTCACGATGGAACGCTCGGGAGGTCGATTCCGCCGGCACGCGCGGCCTCGAGCGCGTCGTCATAGCCCGCATCCGCGTGCCGCATCACACCGGTGCCGGGGTCGGCCGTCAGCACCCGATCGAGCCGTTGCGCCGCATCGGCGCTGCCGTCGGCCACCACCACCATGCCCGCGTGGATCGAGTTGCCAATCCCGACACCGCCGCCGTGATGGACGCTGACCCAGGTCGCCCCCGCCGCCACGTTGAGGAGGGCGTTCAGGATCGGCCAGTCGGCGATCGCGTCCGAGCCGTCCTGCATCGACTCGGTCTCGCGGTAGGGAGAGGCGACGGAGCCGGAGTCGAGGTGGTCTCGCCCGATCGCGACCGGAGCGGTTACCCGCCCGGAGCGGACGAGCTCGTTGATCGCGAGGCCCGCCTTCGCCCGGTCGCCGTAGCCGAGCCAGCAGATCCGCGCGGGCAGCCCCTGGAACGCAACCCGCTCGGGTGCCAGCTCGAGCCACCGCTGGAGGAGCACGTCCTCGGGAAACAGGGAGGCGAGCTCGCGGTCGATCGCCTCGATGTCAGCCGGGTTCCCCGACAACGCGGCCCAACGAAACGGCCCGATGCCACGGCAGAAGAGCGGCCGGATATAGGCCGGGACGAAGCCCGGATATGAGAAGGCGTCGCTCAGGCCCGCTTCATAAGCCTCCCCCCGTAGATTGTTGCCATAATCGAAAACATAGCAACCCAATCGGACGAACTCGCTCATCGCCTGGACGTGCGCCACGATCGACTTCCGCGCGAGCGCCAAGTACCGCTCCGGGTCGAGCCGCCGCAGCTGCTCGGCTTCCTCGAACGGCACTTCCGCGGGGATATAGCCGGAGAGCGGATCGTGCGCGGCTGTCTGATCCGTGACGAAGTCGAAGCGCTCACCGCGAGCGACCAGCTCCGGCAGCACGTCCGCTGCGTTTCCCAACAACCCCACGGAGAGAGGCCGCCGCTCGGCCGCCGCGGCGCGGACCCGCGCGAGCGCGTCATCGAGCGAGTCCGCCGCCTCGTCGAGGTAACGCGTCTCCAGCCGCCGTTCGATCCGCGACGGATCGACCTCCACGCAGAGGATCGCAGCGCCGCACATCGTCGCGGCGAGCGGCTGCGCCCCGCCCATCCCGCCGAGCCCGGAGGTGAGGATCGTCCGCCCTGAGAGGTCGGCGGAGCCGAAGTGCTTCTCGCCGGCTGCCGCAAAGGTCTGGTACGTGCCCTGCAGGATCCCCTGCGTGCCGATGTAGATCCAGGAGCCGGCTGTCATCTGGCCGAACATCGTCAGCCCGAGCGCCTCGAGCCGCCGGAACTCGTCCCAGGTCGCCCAGCGCGGCACCAGCAGCGAGTTCGCGATCAGCACCCGTGGCGCGCCCGAGTGCGTCCGGAAGACGCCGACCGGCTTGCCGCTCTGGACGAGCAGGGTCTCGTCGTCGCCGAGCCGCAGGAGCGTCGCGACGATCGCCCGCAACGCGTCGTGCGAGCGCGCCGCGCGACCGGTACCGCCGTAGACCACGAGCTGCTCGGGGTGCTCGGCAACCTCCGGGTCGAGGTTGTTGAGCAGCATTCGCAGCGGCGCCTCGGTCTGCCACGAGCGGGCGTTCAGCGTCGACCCGCGTGGCGCGCGGATGCTCGACAGGTCTCCGCAGAGCGCCTCGACGCGGCCGTCTGCCACCGCGAGGGCTACCCCTCGTGTCGCTCGAGGAACTCGAGGACGCGCCGCCAGGCATCCGCCGACGCAGCCGCGAAGTCCTTCTGGCGCCGGTCGAAGAAGCTGTGCGGAGCCCCCGGGTAGACGACGAGCTCGTGTTCGACGCCGGCGGCGGACAGTGCCTCCTCGAACGCGGCATTGTCCTCGGCGGTGATGTGCTGGTCGTCGCCCGCCTGGAGCGCCAAGATCGGCGTCTTCATCTCGGGCGCGCGGTCGATCGGGCCCGGCGAGCCGTCCTGGCCGCGACCCGGGCGCCCGTAGAAGCCGGCCGCCCCCGCCAATCCGTGGTCGGCGGCAGAGGCGAGCCACGAGTGACGCCCGCCCATGCAGAACCCGACGGTGAAGACTGCGCGCGCGCCACCCTCGCGGAGGTGCTCTACGCAGGCGCTTACGTCGGCCTGGATCCCCTCGGGCGTCGACTGACGGACGTGCTCCATGTAGTCGAAGTCCTCTTCCCGCTTCGCGACGCCGGCCGTCCGACCGAAGTAGTCGAGGGCGATCGCCGCATGGCCACGCTCTGCAAACCGGAGCGCCAGCTCCTCGTAGAAGCGGTAGAGACCGCGCACGTCAGGCAGGAGCACGACGCCGGCGCCGCCGCCCTCGTCGGGCCGGGCTGCGAACGCCGCGAAGCGGTTCCCGTCGGATGCTTCGAGCACGAGGTCCTCGTGGGCGAGCGCCGCGCCCGAGATGACCGGAATCGGCGGCACGGAGTCGAGCTCGAAGCACATTCGGGCGGACACTAGCGACCGTTCAGGCCTGGCGTCGATCTGCCGAAAGAGACAGTGTGCGCCGGTGGCTTCTGACCCTGCTCTCCCTGCTCGCGTTGTCGGCCGGGCCGGCGAGCGCGAGCGGGTTCCTCGTCGGCGCGGACGAGGACGGGTTGCTCTGGAACAACTCGCGCGACACGGCCTCGATCGTCCGCGCGCTCGGCCTGAAGGCCGTCCACGTGACCATCCCCTGGCACGCCGGCGAGCCGGCCGTGCCTGCCGTCTACGAGACGGCGCTCAGCCGCGCTGCGACCGAGGCCTGGGGCCTGCGTCTCGTTGTCAGCGTGTACGGGAGCCCGAACGAGGCGCCGCAGACCCCCGACGCGCAAGGCCAGTACTGCGATTTCGTCGGCGATCTGCTGAAGCGCAATCCGACGATCAACGACGTCGCGATCTGGAACGACACGAACGACGCCTCCTTCTGGTCGCCGCAGTTCGCGGCCGACGGCTCGAGCGTGGCTCCCGCCGCCTACGAGGCCCTGCTCGCGCGCTGCTGGGACACGCTCCACGCAATCCGGCCCGCTGTGAACGTGATCTCCGTCGCCGTTTCCCACACGACGAGCCAGGCCGGATCGTTTCTCGTCGGCTCGCACTCGGCGTCTGACTGGTACCGCCTCGTCGGCGAGGCCTACCGCGCGAGCGGCCGTTCGACGCCGATTCTCGACACCTTCGGTGAGATTCCCCATGCCTCGCGCTCGAACGAGCGCCCGTGGGCGAAGCACGCCGACTCGGGCTCGATCGGGCTCGGCGACTACGCGCGACTGACGTCCGTCTTGCAGAGCGCCTTCGGCGGTACGGGCCAGCCGCTGCCCGGCCAGGGCCCGGTGACCGTCTGGTATCTGGCGCAGGCCTTTCAGAGCCGCGTCGACCCGGCGAAGGCGGGGCTGTACTCGGGGAAGGAATCAGAGCCGCGCGTGCCGCCGGCGCTCTCGCCCCTCGAAGCCTCGGACCGGGGCAAGGGCCCTGCGCCCGACCAGCCGACGCAGATCGAGGACGCAGTACGGGTCGCCTACTGCCAGCCCGGCGTCGGCGCCTACTTCAACTTCCATCTCGCCGACGAGGCCGACCTTGCCGGCTTCCAGTCGGGCGTCCTCTGGGCGGACTGGTCGCCCAAGCCCTCTTATCAGGCGCTGCACGACGTCGCGTCCCACGTGAACGCCGGCGGCATCGACTGCGCGTCGTTCGCCTCGAACGGGGTGCCGCCTCGGCTGCCGGCGATCGCGCCTACGGATCCTCTCAGGGTCTCGGGTCTCCGGGTTGCCTCGCTCTCGCCGGGGACGGCGACCGTGGCCTGGCACACCTCGATTCCGGCCAGCGTCCAGGTCGAGTTCGGGTTGCCCGGAGGCGCGCCGGTGCTGTTCGCCGATCCCCAGGGGAGCCAGGCGTCGCTCGGCGGTCTCTCCTACGGTGCCGCGTACCGCGTGTGGGTGAGCGCCGTCTCGCCGGACGGGCAGCGCGCACAGGCCTCGCTCGACTTCCATTCCGCGGGTCCTCCCGCCGTTGCGAGCGGGAGCATCGGCCGGCCCGCGGGCGACCTGCTCGTGAACGGCCAGCCCTTCTTTCCGATGTTCGTCTGGGCCTCCTGTCCCGACCGCTACACCGCGGACGTCGCGAACGGGATCAATCTCTTCGGCGGGCTCGACTGCGCGAACTTGTCCACGGCCGTCACCGGCCTGGCCGGCCGCGCCTTCGCAGCCGGGATGGCCGGTGACTCGAGCACCCCTGGCGCTTTCGGGTTCTTCTACACCGACGAGGCCGACGGACAGGGGCTCGTCGCCTCGCAGCTTCCCCAGCCACCGCCGGGCCAGCCGACCTTCCTCACGCTGACGAACCACTTCTACACCGGTGCAGCACCGCTCGACGCGGGCCGGGGCATCTACCCCGCCTTCGTCGCGCGAACCGACATGATCGGCTTCGATCTGTTCCCTCTGCAGGAGTGGTGTATGCCGAATCGAGTCGGTGACGTCTACTTCTCGCAGAAGGAGCTCGTCGCGCTCGCGCCGCAGAAGCCGACGTACCAGTGGGTCGAGGCGGCGGAGTGGAAATGTCCGGGCGGTGCCACTGCTGTGACTCCCGCCACCGTGCGCGCGGAGTCCTGGCTCGCGATCGCGGGCGGTGCGCACGGATTGGGCTTCTTCCCGTCCTCGTGGTCGGTGCCGATCGGGAACACGATCTCAGGTGTCACGCGGCAGATCGCCGAGCTCGGCCCCGCGTTGCTGGCCGCGCCCGAGTACGGGCAGTCGGACGCTCCTCTGGTGCACGTCGGCGTTCGGCACTTCGGCGGCGCGACCTACGTGATCGCGGTCAACTCGGGCTTTGGGCCGGTGAACTCGACGATCACGGTTCCCGGCCTCGGCGGACACCCGCTCGACGTCGTCGACGAGGGCCGCCGCCTCGGCTCGGTCGGCGACTCGTTCTCCGATTCCTTCGATCCGCTCGGCGTCCACATCTACGTGGCCGCACCGGCGTAGCCCGAGGGACAGTCCCTGTAACACGCGCTCCACAGGGGGCTGTGGAGGATCCGCGACGCTTCCGTATCAGGGGCTGTCCCTCGAAGTCGGCTCTCGGAGACCCGTCCCGTTGGGCGCCGAGTCAGTCCTCGGCGAGCACGATCACGCGGTCGCCCGGCGCGGCGCTGATCGGCGTCGACTTGGGCGGATTCACCCGCACTCCGAAGCCCTCCGCGGCATCCGTCGCCGCGGCAGCCCGGCGATAGCCGATCGCGACCTCGCCGCGCCGCCGCGCCGCCTCGATCACCGTCGCAAACGTGGTCTCGCGGCTCGGCAGCGCGTAGTCCTCCGCGGGCTTCAGATAGATCTCCGAGCCGTCGGCGTCGAAGAGGTCGGCGAACACCGGCGCGAGATCCCTGTTCTCCGAGATCTGGGCGAGCATCAGCGAGATCACCTTCTCGCTGAGGATCACGTCGTCGACGCGCGTCACCTGCGCCAGCTCGCGGTTGCGATCGTCCAGCATCTCACTCGCGATCGAGAACTGCGCGGCGTCGCGGCCGGCGATGTCGCGCAGGTGCAGCAGCGTCACGAGCGTCCGCGCGTCCGCGTTCTGCGGCTCCAGCGTGTCGGAGTAGCACATGACGATTACGTGCTCGTAGCTCGGCACGGCCAGACTCTCCAGCGTGCGCCGGTCCGTCGTGTTCCCGTGCTTGAACGAGACGACCAGGTTCGCCAGCTTGGGCAATCGCTCGCTCGCGTCGTCCACTTCGTCCGTGTCCGCGACTACCGTCACCTCCGAGCCGGGTGTCGCGTAGTTGTCGAGCTCCGCGATCACGCCGGGCGACCGGCCGTTCCAGCCGAGCACGAGGAAGCGCTGAGGCTTCGGCTCCTGCACCGGCGCCGTCACGATCGCCTCCTCGTCGAACCCGCCCGCGTAGGGCGTCGCGACCGCCAGCACCGAGTCGTCCTCGGCGATCGCGATCAGCTGGTCGCCCGGCTCGATCCGGGAGTCGGCCGGCGGGTTCAGCAGCGCCGCGCCGTTCCGCGCGAATACCCATCACGCAGCAGTTCTCGTAGGCGAAGAGCGCCTCGCCGAACGTCTTGCCCGTCCAGGCGGGATCCTCGCGGAAGTAGACCTCGTCGCCCTCGAAGTCGAGCAGCTCCGTGTAGACGAGCGAGATGCCGGACTGCCGCGACGCTTGCACGACGAGCCGCGAGATCGTGTCGCCCTTCTCGATCAGGATCGTCTCCTCGCCACCGACGAGCCGCGCCGCCTCGAGGTTCGTCGCATCCTGGATCTCGGCGACGATGTGGTACGGCTCGGGCCGGCGGTGCGGGTTGTGGGTCAGCGCGAGGATGGTCTTGATCACCTCCGAGTCCGGATCGTCGTCGCCCTCGCCGGCGAGGACGATGATCGAGCCTGATCCCTGAGGGTTGACGAGGTCGAGGTCGGTCAGGTCGATCGGCGAGCCGCTCCGGCTCGGTCGGCCAGGAGGACGATCACCGGCTTCCGTTCGCTCTCGTTGGAGATCGCGAGCTCGTTCACGATCGTGAAGACCGCAGTCGACCAGTTGAGAATCAGCGTGTGCCCTTTCTCGACCACAAACGAGCGGCCCTTCCGGAGATCCTCGAGCTTGTTGTCGAGGCCGGTCGCGATCACGCCGATCAGGGCGCTGACGATGAAGAGGCCGGCGACGCCGACGATCAGCATGACGGCGGGCAGGATCCAGCGAGTCGTCGGGTCGCCCTCGATCGCCGCCGGGTCGATCGCGTGCTGCAGCGTGTACCAGAGCTGGAGGAAGAAGCCGGGCCGGTGTCCGTTGCTTCCCGGCGGGCCGATCCCGGCGAAGAGGACGATCAGCGTGAACACCAGGATCAGGAGTGCGGTGACGAGCGCCAGCCAGCCGACGAGGGCCTTCGTGCCCTTCGCCATCGTGTTGTCGAAGGCGTAGCGAAGCCGCTCCCTGAACGTCACCTTCCGCATCGCGCGGGCCAGTCTAGCCCGGGTATCCGTGCATGCCGTCAGATCCGCAGAGGAGAATCTCTGCGTTGCTTCAGACATAGCAGGCCGTCGCCGAACCACGCACGGCGGCTGGGAGAGCGGCGCGGCGAAGAGCCGAAGCTCCGGCCCTGGAATCCCCTCGATGTCAGCGCGGCCGGCCTAGAGCCGGCCGCGCCGTACGATCCGCTGCTCGCCCCAGTCGAGGAACGCGGAGAGAATCGCCTCCGGATCGCTCGTCGAGATCAAAACCGGCTCGACGTCGAGTCCGACAAAGCTTTCGAGGAGAGCGGCGAAACGCGCCTCGTTCGCTTCCCTCCGCTCCCGCGCCTCCTTTCTCGTCAGCCGGATCTCCGTGAGGCGGCCGCTCGTCGGGTCTCGGAAGGGCACGGCCAGGCCGGCGACGTCCGGGAAGCTCTGCTCCCAGACGGGATCCTGGATCACGACGGGCACGACGTCCCAGAGATGACCGAGCGCGCGGATCCAGGCTGCGTCGGACGGCGGCGCGAGGAAGTCGGAGACGACGAACAGGAAGCTGCCCGGCGGCAGCGAGACGCGGTGGTGGGCCAAATGGTCGAAGGCGAGCTCGAGGTTGTCCTCCGGCGCCGCGAACTCCGGCCAAGCGAGATGGCGGTCGCGGATCTGCCAAAGCTCGCGCTCGCTCTGGGGCGGCCGCCAGAACGGCTCGCCACCCGCGTAGTCGAGATAACCGATGAACCCGCGCGAGCGGGCGGCGCTCTCGGAGATCAGCTCGACCGCGTTGCGCATGGCGGTCGCCTTCGAAAGCCAGGGAAGCGGCGGCTCGTGCAGACGCATCTCCGGCCGCCGGTCGCAAAGGACGACCACGCGCGGCGCCTCGTCCGCGTAGGTCTGCCGCACGACGAACTCGTCGGTGCCGCGCGCCGACGACACCCGCGCCGAGGCCGCCCAGTCGATCAGGTCGACGTCGTCGCCGGGGTTGTACGGGCGCGAGCCTGCGACATCCGAGCCGACGCCCCGGCGTGCGCTCTGGAGTCCGCCGAAGAAGAGCCCGATCAGGCGGCGGCGCGGGACGAGCGGAAAGGTCAGCTCGGAGCCGCGGAGGCTCACACTGCGTGCGGCGGCGCGTACGAGCGCTGGTCGCGCCCGGGGGCGGGCGCCTGCTCGACGCAGTGCCGGCGAAACTCCTCGATCGCCTGCTCCCAGCCATGCTTGCGCGCCTCAGCGACGAAGGTGGGCCGGAAGACGATGCGGTGCAGGAGCACCGGTACGAACAGCTCCTCGACGTCCGACGGAATCACGTACGAGCGCTCCTCGAGCAGGGCCTTGGCGCGCGCCGCGCGCTCGAGCGCGAGCGAGCCTCGCACCGACGCGCCGATCGCGACGATGTCGAGGTCGCGGGTTGCACGGACGAGGTGGACGATCCAGCGCTGGAGCAGCCGGTCGACGTAGACGTTCTGGGCGGCGGTGCGCAGGATCCGCACCTCGTCAAGCGTGACGGCCGGCTGAATGTGGCCGAGCGGGTGGCCGAAGCGCTGCTCGTCCACGATCTGTAGCTCCTCCTCGAGACCAGGGTAGCCGAGCGCGGTCTTCAGCAGGAAGCGGTCGAGCTGGGCCTCCGGGAGGGGGAAGGTGCCCTCGTACTCGATCGGGTTCTCGGTCGCGAGTAGCAGGAAGGGATCGGGGAGCCGCCGGGTGACGCCGTCGACGGTGACCTGGGTCTCCGCCATCGCTTCGAGCAGCGCGGACTGCGTCTTCGGCATCGCGCGGTTGATCTCGTCGACAAGGACGACGTTGGCGAAGATCGGGCCGGGCCGGAACTCGAACTCGCGTTCCTTCTGGTTGAAGACCGAGAGACCGGTGACGTCCGTAGGCTGCAGGTCGGGCGTGCACTGGATCCGGGCGGGGCTCGCGCCCTCGATCGACGCGGCGATCGCTCGCGCGAGGACGGTCTTGGCGGTCCCGGGCACGTCCTCGAAGAGCACGTGGCCGCCGCAGACGAGCGCCGCGAGGACGAGCTTGATCTCCTCGCGCTTGCCGTGGATGACCGTCTCGATGTTGTCGAGGAAGCGGCGGCCGGCCTCGACGGCGTAGCCGAAGTCCTCTTCCCGGGCCACGGTCTGCATCTCCATCAGACTACGACGTAAGACTCCGGCTCGGCGGCGAAGTTGGCCCACTCTGTCTACACGGGACCGGTCTCCGAGAGCGGCTTCGAGGGACGGTCCCTGGAACCGAAGCGTCGCGAGCCGTCCACAGGCCGCCGCTGGGTCACACTTCCGTGACAGGGGCTGTCCCTCGATGTCGTCCCGAAGGGGCAGGTGCTGGGCCCTGGCGGGACCATATGCTGTCGCCGGTGGCGACCGTCCAGCTGTTCGCGACGTGTCTCGGCGACCTGATCTTCCCGGACGCTGTCGCCGATTCCGAGTCGCTGCTGAGGGGGGCGGGCTTTCAGGTCGAGTTCCCGCGAAGCCAGGTCTGCTGCGGGCAGCCGGCGTTCAATGCCGGTCATCGGGGAGCCGCGCGTCGCGTCGCGCGCACCTTCGCGCGGGCGTTCTCGCGCAAGGCGCCGATCGTCGTCCCCTCGGGCTCGTGCGCGACGATGATCTTCCACTACCTCCCCGATCTGCTCGGGTGCGACCCGTTCGACGTCTGGGAGCTCTCGTCGTTCCTCGACGAGAACGGCGCCGAGGTGCCCCTGCGGAACAAGGGGCGGCACCTCGCCTACCACGACTCCTGCCACATGCTGCGGGAGCTCGGTGTGGCCGACGCACCGCGACGGCTGCTGGAGCGCTCGGGAGCGACGATCGTGCCTCTGCCGCGGCCGGACCTCTGCTGCGGCTTCGGCGGCACGTTCTCCGTGCGCCAGCCCGAGGTCTCGGTGGCCATGGCCGACGACAAGCTGGCGGGCGCGGCGCGGGCCGACGCGCTCGTGACCGCCGATCCCGGGTGCCTCATGCACCTGCGCGGACGCGCGGAGCATGCGAAGTGGGCGGTGCCGCTCGTGCACATCGCCACGGCGCTCGCCCAGGGGGTGGCGTGAACAAGCTCGAGCAACCGGCCGAGCGGTTCCGGGTGATCGCGCGGGGGACGCTCGGCCGCGGGCGCACGCAGGCGGCGCTCGACCTCGCCACGGGACGGCTGCGCGGCAACCGGCTGGCGGCATGGGCCGAGGTCGACGACGTCGAGGCGCTGCGCGAGCGCGCCCACGAAGCGCGGATGCGCGTGATTCGCGACCTGGACGCCCACGTCGAGCAGTTCACGCGTGCCGTCGAGGGACTCGGCGGACACGTCTTCCTGGCCCGGACCGCCGAGGAGGCGCGCGAGTATGTCCTCGAGGTCTGCCGGCGGCGCGGCGCGCGGCTCGTCGCGAAGGCGAAGTCGATGGTCTCGGAGGAGATCGGCTTGAACGAGGCGCTCGAGGCGGCCGGGGTGCGGCCGGTGGAGACCGATCTCGGCGAGTACATCCTGCAACTCGCCGGCGAGCACCCGGTGCACATCGTCGCGCCGGCGATCGAGAAGACCGCGGAGGAGGTGGCCGCGCTGCTCTCCGCAGTCGACGGGAGCCTGCTGACCCCGGATCTCGAGGTGCTGACCCAGGCTGCGCGCCGGCAGCTGCGCGAGTCGTTCCTGACCGCGGACGTCGGGATCACGGGAGCGAACTTCGTCGTCTCGGAGACGGGGTCCGTGGTGCTCGTCACGAACGAAGGCAACGCGCGGCTTTGCTCGGCGGCGCCGCCGGTGCACATCGCGATCACGGGGATCGAGCGACTCGTGGCCGACCTGGACGATCTTGCCGTGCTCCTGCGGCTGCTCGGGCGCAGCGGGACGGGGCAGCGGCTGACGACGTACACGACCCTCGTCACGGGGCCGCGCCGGGCGGGCGAGGCGGACGGGCCGGAAGAGCTGCACGTGATCCTCCTCGACAACGGCCGTTCGAACCTGCGCGGCGGGCGCTACGAGGAGATGCTCGCGTGCATTCGCTGCGGGGCCTGCCTCAACGTCTGTCCCGTCTATCGGCGGTCGGGCGGCGGCGCTTACGGGCCGGTCTATTCCGGGCCGATGGGGGCGGTGCTCGTGCCGCTACTGGTTGGGCTGGAGAAGGCTGCCGCGCTGCCCCACGCGTCTTCGTTGTGCGGCGCATGTACCGAGGCGTGCCCGGTGAAGATTCCGTTGCACGAGCTCCTCCTGGAGTTGCGGCGTGACCTGGTCGAGGAGAAGGTGGCCTCGCGGTGGGAGCGCTGGGCGTTCGCGGCGTGGTCTCTGGCCTGGTCGTCGGCGGTTGGGTATCGCGTCTCGACGCGGCTCGCGCGATTCGGTCAGCCGCTCGGCGGGGTGCTCGGGCCGGGGCGGCTGTGGGGCGGTGGGCGGGCGCTGCCTCGTCTCGTGCGGAGGTTCCGCGACCGGTGATCGAGCAGTTCGCGACGAACGCGGTGGCGGCGGGTTTCCACGTCCATCGTGGGTCGTCGCCCGCGATCGAGGGAGCGGAGGTCTCGCGCGCGCTTTACGGACTGGCGGAGACGGGCTCGGTCGTCCTGGCGGCGGGGCCCGGTGAGCCGCGGCTGCGCTCGCTCCTGCCGGCCGTCCACGTGTCGATGCTCGAGGAGGACAGGATCCTGCCCGGGCTCGCCGAGCTGTTCGAGGCGCTCGGAGGTGAGTTGCCGAGCGCTCTTGCGATCGTCACCGGCCCGAGCCGCAGCGCCGACATCGAGCAGAGGCTCGCCGTCGGAGTACACGGCCCCGGCGAGGTCCACGTCGTCCTCGTGTCCAAACGGGACCACCCCGAGGGACAGTCCCTCGAGGCGGCTCGCGGAGACCTGTCCGCGGCGGCCGAAGCCGACTGATCCCCACAGCCACTCCTCGGCGCTGGCGCAGAGGCCTGCCCGAACCGGGTTCTCGTCGACATACCGGAGCGTGGCTTCCAGATGACGCTCGTCGTGGATCACCCACGCGGAGAACCGTTCCTCGAAGAGATGGCCCTTCCGGCCATGTCGCCGATTGAATCCCTGTGCGTAGAGCCCGTTCAGCCGGTGCATTCCCGCCGAGAGCTTCTCGAGCTCGACCTCGACCACGAGGTGGAAGTGCGTGCCCATCAGGCTCCAGCGATGGACGCGCCAACCGAAGATCCGAACCACCTGCTGAAGCAGCCGCACATGCCGGATCCGGTCGGCATCGTCCGCGTAGATGTGCATCCCGCCGACGCCGCGGCACGTCACATGGAAGAGGCCGTACTCGGCGAGGCGGGAGCGGGGCATTCGGGCCACGCGACGACCGTAGCGCCGCGCCGCCGGCCTCGCCCGAAGCGTCACACTCTTGTTACAGGGGCTGTCCCTCGATGGTGTCCGTTAGGGTCACGGGGTGGTTCCGATCGAGCGGCCGCAGAAGATCATCTGCATCGGGTTGAACTACCGCGACCACGCGGAGGAGCAGGGAGTCCCGCTACCCGAGCGTCCGCTGCTCTTCGCGAAATGGCCGAACACGCTGATCGGGCCCGGCGATTCCATCGTCATCCCGAAGATCACCGAAACCGTCGACTACGAGGCAGAGCTCGGCGTCGTGATCGGCCGACAGGCCCGGCAGGTCGGCACGGATGACATGCTCGACTTCGTCGCCGGCTACCTCTGCGTGAACGACGTCTCCGCCCGCGACCTGCAGTTCTCGGACAAGCAATGGGTGCGCGGCAAGTCGCTCGACACCTTTGCGCCGGTCGGCCCGAAGCTCGTCCCCGCCGCCGAGATCCCCGACCCGGACAACCTCCGCGTCCGCGCAATCGTGAGCGGCGAGACGCTCCAGGACTCCTCCACCGCGAACATGGTCTTCGGCGTCCGCGAGCTGATCGCGTTCATCACGCAGGCGATCACCCTGGAACCCGGAGACCTGATCGCAACCGGCACGCCTGCCGGCGTCGGCGCGTTCCGCGACCCGCCGCGCTGGCTCCAGCCCGGTGACGAGGTGACGATCGAGATCGAAGGGATCGGCACGCTGACGAATCCCGTCACCGCGGGGTAAGCGCCACCGGGTGGAGATCCCGCCGCCTCGCAACGGCGGGATCCCGATTCGAGTCGAGCTCTGACCTAGGACGATCCGCGCTTAGCGCGCCAGTAGTGGTTCATCGCGCCGCAGACCTTGACGAGCCAGACGATCCCGCCGAGCAACGGGAGCAGGACCCAGAAGCCCGTCGCCCCGCTGACCGGGGCGGCCTGGCCGTCCCGCTTGTACATGTCTCCGATCGCGGACGGCAGCAGGAAGATGTTCGCGATCGAGAAGAAGATCGCCAGCAGGAGTCCGACTGCTCCGCCCGGACCAGCGCCCGAGTGCTCGTGGATCTCCTTGAACGACTTGTACTGCCAGACGATCGAGTAGATGCCGATCGTCAAGATCGAGAGCAGGATGACCGCGAGAGCGCCGCGTTCCTTGCCGAGCGGGCCGGTGTTCGCCATGGCTAAGCCGCCGGCGCAGCCGGAGCTGCGTGTTGCATCGTCCCGGCCTGCATCGCGCGCCAGTAGTTGTTCAGCGCGTTCTGAACCTTGACGTACCAGACGACGATGATGTAGACGCCCGGGAACATCCAGAGCCCCGTCCAGCCGGTGACCGGCGGCGACGCCAGTGAGGAGCCCTCCGCCTGGCGGTACATCTTCCCGATCTCCGACGGCAGCACGTACGGGCTGATGCCGACGAACGCGCAGATCAAGCCGATCACGCCGCCGACGCCCTCGCCCGTGTGCTGCTTCATCTCCTCGAAGTTCTTGTATGTCCACACGAGGCCGTAAATGCCGAGCGTGACGATGTAGAGCAGGATGCCCATCCCGACGCCGCGCTCCTTGCCGAGCGGCCCGGTTGGCTGGTTGGTGCTCACGAAGCAGATCCTCCTCTTTCGATTCTGGGGAAACCTGGACTCAAACACGGAAACCGGATGGCGTCAACCAGCCGCTAACCTCCCGCCGTGACTTACGTGGTCGCCGCGCGCTGGGTGGCGAGAGAGGGCGACGAGGAGCGCGTCCTGGCGGCCCTCGGCGCGCTCGCGCCGGCCTCTCGTCAGGAACCCGGCTGCCGGCTCTATCTCGCGAACCGGAGCGTCGACGACCCGCGTGTGATCCTCCTCTACGAGCAATACCACGACGCCGCGGCGTTCCAGGCACACCGCGACTCAGCGCACTTTCAGAAGCACGCGGTCGACACGGCGATCCCGCTGCTCGAAAGCCGCGAGGTCACCGTCTACGAGCTCCTGGACGTTTGACGCGCACACCGCTCGCGCTGCTTGCGGGCCTGTTCCTGGCGGCGCTCGCGCTGAGGCCCCAGCTCGTCGGAATCGGCCCGCTGATCCCGAAGATCCAGGCCGACCTCCGTGTCTCACATGCGGTCGCAGGTCTGCTCGGGACGATTCCGGTGCTGTGCATGGGCGCATTCGCGGCGCCGGGCTCGCGGCTCGGACGCCGCTACGGGTCGCGCAGGGCGATCGCAGGTTGTCTCACCCTGATCACGGTCTTCGGGGTCGGCCGCGCGCTGATCCCGAGCGCCGCGGGAGTGATCACCCTGACGCTCGGAGTCGGCGTCGGCATGGGCCTGGCTCAGACGCTGATGCCGATCGCAGTGAAGGAGAGGTTCGCTCACCGCCCCGCCTTCGCGACGGGGATCTACGCCCTCGGGATCAACGTCGGCTCTGCGGTTTCCTCCGCCGCGGCCGTCCCGATCGCCCACGCCGGCAACGGCTGGCGCACCGCGATTCTCGCCTTCTCGCTCGGCACGGCTGTCCTCGTCGCCGGCTGGCTGCTCCTGACGCGCGGTGACCCGCCGCACCGGCGCAGCGAAGCGGCGCACGTCCGACTGCCCTGGCGCAGTGGCCTCGCCTGGCGGCTCGTGCTCACCTTCGGGCTGATGAGCACGGCCTTCTACGGGCTCAACTCGTGGCTGCCGGACGCCTACGTCGAGCACGGCTGGAGCGAGGGCAGCGCGGGTGGCCTGCTCGCTGTGCTGAACGTCGTCGCGCTTGCGCCGACGATGCTCGTGCCATGGCTCTCGGATCGCAGCGGCTCCCGGCGCCGCTATCTGGTTGTCCTCGCGGGACTCTTCTTGCTCGGCGTGATCGGGTTCGTCGCGGTACCGGGGGGCGGTTGGGCCTGGGCGGCGATCGCGGGGCTCGGGGTCGGCGGACTCTTCCCGCTCGTGATGACGCTTCCGCTCGACGTGGCCGATCGGCCGGCCGACGTCGGCGCCGTCGCGGCGATGATGCTCGGCGTCGGGTATTTCGTTTCCGGGCTCTCGCCGTTCGCGCTCGGTGCGATCCGCGACGCCAGCGGCGGCTTCACGGCCGTGCTCGCCGTCCTCTGCGCGGCCGTCTTCGGGCTGCTCGTGCTGGTCGCGACGATGTCCGGCGAGCGGTTGAGCCGGGGGGCGATGCCGGAGCCGGCCGCTCTCTGAGATGATCCCGCCGCGGATGCGGGCGCTTCGCTTCAACCACGTCAGCATCTCGGCCGCCGATCTCGAGGAATCGACGCGGTTCTACGAGCAAGTGTTCGGGATGGAGAGGATTCCGACCTACACGTTCGCGTTTCCGGTGCAGTACCTGAGGCTCGGCGAGCAGCAGCTGCATCTCTTCGAGCGCGGCACGCCCGCGCCGACCTACCACCACATCGCGCTCGACGTCGACGACTTCGAGGCCGCCTACGAACGGGCGCGCGAGCTCGGGATCCAGGAGGACAAGGCCTTCTTCTCGCATGCCTACGAGCTCCCCGACGGCTCGGTGCAGATGTACATCCGCGATCCGGCGGGAAACCTGATCGAGCTCGACTGGCCGGACGTGACGACGCTCGACCGCCCGCGGCTGCCCGGGCTCAAGCGGCTCGAGGACGACGTGGAGCAGACCGAGGAAGGCCGCCGCTCGACGCTCTACCACACCGCATGAAGCCGCCCCCGTTCGAGTACCACTCGGCGAAGACTGTCGAGGAGGCGCTGCAGCTGCTCGCGGACGGAGCCCAGGTGCTCGCCGGTGGCCAGAGCCTCGTCCAGCTGATGAAGTTCCGGGCGGCCCGGCCGAAGTCGCTGGTCGACATCAACGGGATCGCCGGCCTCGACGGGATCGAGGAGCGGAACGGCGAGCTCCACATCGGCGCCCTCGTTCGCCAGCAGACGCTGCTCGAGGACGAGACCGTCGCGCGCGGCTGGCCGCTGCTCGCCCAGGCGGCGCAGTACATCGGTTACAAGGCGACGCGGCATCGCGGGACGGTCGGCGGCTCGCTCGCCTTCGCGGCGCCCTGGGCCGAGCTGACCGCGGTCGCCGTCGCGCTCGACGCGAAGATCGAGGTTCGGTCGGTTGGCGGCGAGCGAACGCTCGAGGCGCGTTCGTTCTTCCTCGGGCCGAACGAGACCGCGCTTGCGGCTGGCGAGTTGATCACCGGTGTCCGGTTCCCGGCCTCGCAGGGCGGCTCGGCGTTCCACGAGGTCAGCGCGCGCTACCGCGACTACGCGCAGCTGGCCGCGGCCGCGGTCGTCACGCCGGGAGAGCGCGCCGAGGTCGTGCTTCTCCGTGTTGCCGACACGCCCTACCGGATCGAGGTCGATCCCGACACCCTGTCCCTCGGGGACATGCTCGAGGGACTGTCCCCACCGACTGACGTGGAGGCCTCGTCGGCGCACCGCAAGCGGCTCGCGCCGGTGCTGGCTCGACGAGCTCTCGAAGAGGCCGCCGGGAGGGCCGCGTGAGGATCGAGGTCAACGGCCGCTGGCACGAGGCGGAGGTCGAGCCGCGGCTCACGCTGGCCGACTTCCTCCGCGAGAACCTCGACCTGACCGGAACGCACCTGGCCTGCGAGCACGGCTTTTGCGGGAGCTGCACCGTCCTCCTCGACGGCGAGAGCATCCGTTCGTGCCTGATGTTCGCCGTCCAGGCCGACGGGCGCTCGGTCACGACCGTGGAGTCGCTGGCGGATACCGACGGCACGCTCGGCACGCTCCAGCAGGCGTTCACCGACCACCACGGCCTCCAGTGCGGCTTCTGCACGCCCGGGATGCTGATGACGGCATACGAGTTCCTGAAGGAGAACCCAGGCGAGACGGACGACCGGAAGATCCGCGAGGCGATCAGCGGCGTCACCTGCCGCTGCACTGGCTACCAGCAGATCGTCGAGGCGATCCAGGCGGCGGCGAAGGCATGACCTCGATCGAGCAGCAGCCGCAGGGCGCGAAGATCGCGGCGGACACGGCTTCCGAGGGAGCGAGGCGCTGGCTCGGCAAGAGCATCAACCGCGTCGAGGACCCGCGCTTCCTCCGCGGCGAGGGCCGTTACGTCGACGACATCAAGCTCCCCGGGCTGGCCCACGCGGCGATCGTGCGCAGCCCGCACGCGCACGCGCGGATCGTCAGCATCGACACGAGCAAGGCGGAGGCGCTCCTAGGGGTAGTGGCTGTCGTGACCGGAAAGGACGTGTCGGAGAAAGCCGCGCCGCTGCCGTCGTTCGGCGCCGGGCCGATCGTCCAGGATCTGCTCGCGACCGAGAAGGTGCGCCACTACGGCGAGGCGGTCGCGGCGGTCGTGGCGGAGAGCCGGTACATCGCCGAAGACGCCTGCGACCTGATCGAGGTGGAGTACGAGCAGCTACCGGTCGTACTCGATCCGGGCGAGGCTCGGAAAGACGGAGCGCCGCTCGTGCACGAGGCGCTCGGCACGAACGTCGCCTACGAGCGGACGTTCTCGTTCGGGGAGGTCGAGCAGGCGTTCGCCGACGCCCCGCGCAAGGTGCAGGCGCACCTGCGCTGGCCCCGCTCGACAGGCATGCCGATGGAGACGAACGGTGCGATCGGCGACTACGACCGCGGCAGCGGCGTCCTGACGATCTACGCGAACTCCATGAACTTCACGTATTTCCTCTGGCTGATCGCGGGCTCGCTGAAGATCCCGGCGAGCAAGCTGAGGATCGTGCCGGTCGCCGCCGGCGGCAGCTTCGGCTCGAAGTTCTTCATGCACAAGGTGCCGACGCTCGCGGGCTTCCTCTCGATGGTCTCCGGCCGGCCGGTGAAGTACGTGGAGGACCGGGTCACGCACATCGTCAACAACGACCACGCGGGCTCGGACCGGCATTACGACGCGGAGCTCGCGTTCGAGGAGGACGGGACATTCCGGGCGCTGCGGATCGATTGCGTCGACGACTACGGCGCCTATCTCCAGTTCGGCACCGGCACGCACGGGAACTCGCTTTCGCAGATCGTCGGGCCGTACCAGATCAAGCACGTCGAGTACGCACTCGCGGCGATCCTGACGAACAAGAACCAGCAGGGCGCCTACCGCGGCTTCGGTGCAGAGGTCTCGAACTGGGTGCTGGAGCGGCTCGTGGACATGGTCGCGCGCGAGCTGGGCATGGATCGGGTCGAGATCAGGCGCAAGAACCTGATCACGCCGGACATGTTCCCGTACCGCACGCCGACCGGGAACATCTACGACTCGGGCAACTACCAGGGGGTGCTCGAGAAGGTGCTGGAGCTCTCGGAGTACGAGCACTGGGTCGGGGAGCGGGAGCGCGCGCGAGCCGAGGGCCGGCACGTCGGCATCGGCGTCGTCGCCTCGAACGAGCGCAGCGTCTTCTCCTCAACCGAGTTCTGGTTCTGGTTCGACCAGCCGGCGTTCACGCCGACCTCGAGCCCGGAGAGCGCCTCGCTCCAGATCGACCCGACCGGTCAGATCGTCGTGACGCTGCACTCGCAGTCGCTGTGGGGGAACAGCCCGGAGACCGTCGTCTCACAGGTCGTGGCGGAGGAGTTCGACGTCGATCCGTCGTCGGTCGTCGTCACCTACGCGGACTCGCAGCACGCGCTGCCGGGGACAGGCCCCGGCGGCTCGCGCTACACGGTGATGGTCTCGGGCGCGGTCGCGGGGGCGTCGGCGGCGGTCAAGCAGAAGATCCGGCGGATCGCGGCGCACAAGCTCGAGGTGGCCGAGGGCGATCTCGAGTTCCGCGACGGCGGCGTCGGCGTCGTCGGTTCGCCCGACCGGCAGCTGTCCCTTGGCGACGTGGCTATGACCGCCTACATGTTCCGACTGGACCTGCCCGCGGACATGGAGAGCGGGCTCGCGGCGTCGATGACATACGACCATCCGCTGACGACCCTGCCTGCGGACGATCGCTCCGATCTCGGCATCTTCTATCCCTTCGTCGGGCATGCCTGGCACATCGCGGTCGTCGAGGTCGACGTCGAGACGGGGAAGTTGACGTTCCTCAAGTACGCCGCCGTGCACGACGCGGGCACGGTCGTCAACCCGAGGACGCTCGACGGCCAGATCATCGGGGGCACCGTGCAGGGGCTCGGAACGGCGTTGTACGAGGAGTACCTCTACGACGAGCAGGGACGCGTCCGGAACGAGCAGTTCGAGTACTACCACCTGCCGTCCTCGATGGACGTGCCGACGATGCTCGTCGAGCACCAGGAGACCCCGTCGCCCTATACGCCGTACGGGATCAAGGGGGCGGGGGAGGGCGGCCGGATGCTGACGCCGGCGATCTTGTCCGCGGCGATCGAGGACGCGCTCTCGCCCTACGGGGTGACGATCACGTCGCTGCCGATCTCGGCGGAGCAGATCGTGGAGTGGGCTAGCTGTAAGTCCCAGGAGCGTTGTTCGTCCGACCTGCCTTGGAGGCTGGTGGTTGTCAGAGCCATCAGCGACTCCAAGGAGGTCGGACGGTGACCACAGTGCATCGAAACGCTAGGACGTGCCCCAAGTCGAGGCGGCTGTTGGCGGAGCGGGTGTTGGGTGAGGGCTGGTCGCTGGCGGCGGCGGCCGAGGCCGCCGGTGTCAGCGAGCGGACGGCCTGGAAGTGGGTCGATCGCTACC
>JBBQTQ010000032.1:0-27941 GCA_038213135.1 Gaiellales bacterium | reverse complement strand
GAGTCGGTCGAGCGGTGTTCAAAGCGGCGATCTCGCCGAAGCCACCGCTACTAGCGCGGCGCCTTCGCCTTCGCGTGCGAGCCGTTCGGCAGGCCCCAGCCGGCCGGCGCCCCCGAGGGGACGGTGGCCAGCAGCGTCCGGTTGCCGCCCTGCTGGAGCGCGCCGCGCAGCGCGCGCTCGGCGGCTGCCACGAGATGCGGACCGGTCGCGCCGTCCTCGGGGAAGGACGAGATCCCGACGGACACCGACAGCCGCGTTGTCTTGCCCGGCGCGAGCTCGATCTCTCGCGCGCCGAGCGCGAGGCGGATCCGCTCCGCGACGACCCGTGAGGCAGGCCCGGTCGTCTCCGGCAGGATCACCCAGAAGTCGTGCTCTCCCCGCCGCCGCGCGACGTCGCTCGCACGGAGATGCTCGCCGATCACCGTCGCGACGCGGTCGGCGATCCGCTCCATGCCGTAGGGCCCGTAGCGCGCGCGTTCCTCGAGGTCGTCGGGCCGGACGACCAGCACCGAGAAGAGATGGTTGTGGCGCAGCGAGCGCTGCAGCTCGTAGTCCACGGAGCCGGGCGCCGGGCGCACCTGCAAGGGATCGGTCCCACGGCCGGAGCGCTCGCCGGGAGCGGAAGGCGGCCGGCGCACGAAGCCGGCCAGCACGCCTGCCGCAGCCGCACCAACCGCGTACAGCCCGCTCGCCACGGCGTGGTGCCGGTCAAACCGCGTGTAGTACGCCTCGAGCACGACGAAGCTCCCAGCTGCCGCGACACCGGCGATCGCGCTCAGCGGCGCTCCGGCGAGATACCCGACGAGAACGCCCGCACCGACCGCGATGAGCTCGTACAGACGCCCCCTGCCGCCGGTGTGCAGAAAGCCCGCTCCGACCGCGACGAGGATTCCCACGCACAGCGCGAAGCAGAGACTGGGTCTGTCGAAGCGGGTCTTCACGTCCGATCCAAAAGCGACGATAGTCGCCACTAGGTAGGAATCGGCACCATGAGCGGGTACTAAAGGCTCTCGTAGAGCTCGAGGAAGGAGCAGGCCCTGTCGGCACCAGAGAAGTTCCCTCGTCCACCGCTTCGGTACAAGCGGTTCGGCGGCGGCTACCGGCGCGAGGACGTCGAGTTCGCGCTGGCCGAGCTGCGCCTGACGCTACGGCAGCTCGACAACGACCTCGAGGCGCTGCGCGACCGTGCGCGCGACCTCGAGACCGAGCTTCGCGCCGCGCGCGTCGAGGTCGAGTCGTACCGCCAGAAGGAGAACGAGCTCACGCGCACGATGGGAGATGCACTGCGGCACGCGGACGACATCGAGGTCGGCGCTCAGGAACGCGCCCGCGCGATCGTCGCGAGCGCCGAGGAAGCCGCCCTCAAGGCTCGCGCCGACGCGCACCGGCGGATCGAGGAGACGGGCGCGCAGTTCAACGAGTTGCTGCGCATGAAGGACAACCTGCTCGAGACGATGCGCGGCGTCGTCGGCGATTTCGAGCACGCGATCGCACGCGTCGAGCGCGGCGAGTCGCTCTTCACGCCGCCGGCAGGCGTCCCCGCAGCCGAGCCGCCTGCGCCCGTGGTGCAGCCACCGGTCTCGGCTCCCCCGCCGCGGATCGAATACCAGCCGCCGCCAGAACCGGAGCCCGAGCCGGAGCCGCCGCCGGCCGCTGTCCAGCCCGTGGCCGCGGAACCGGAGCCCGAGCGGGAGCCCGAGCCCACCCCGCCACCGTTGCCGGAATACGTCGAGCCGGTTGCTCCAGAGCCGGTCGCCGCGGCCCGCTCGCCGCGCACCGCCGGGCCGCACGACGACCAGATCTTCGAGCCGCGGGTAGAGCTCGACGCCGGACCGTTTTCCGACTTCGCCTCGCTCTCCGCGTTCGAGCGCGCACTCGCCCAGCTGGCGATGGTCGACGACGTGTACGTCCGCCGCCTCGCCGAGGACCGCGCGCTGATCGAGCTGACGCTGAGCGAGCCTTCGCCACTGCTCGCGGCGATGTTCGAGTCGCTCCCATATGAGCTCGACGTCCGCAGCGCGAACCGCTCGAAGCTCGTGCTCAACGTCCACGCGGAGTCGACCGCGGGCACCCGCTGATGGACGAGCTCCGCACGACGCTCCAGGAGGAGGCGATCTTCGAATCGCTCGCGCGGCGCGCGCGCCCGGGCGAGCGCAAGGAGGAGTTGCTCTTCGATCTCGGACTCGTCTCCGAGCACGAGTTCGCGCTCGAGGCGGCCGCGAAGGCGGGCCTGCCGTTCGCCGGCCTGCGTGGCTTCGAGGCCGACCCGCGGCTCTTCGTCTACCTGCCGTTGCCGATCGCGCTCCGGGAGCGGGTCTGCCCGCTCCTGCTCGTCGGCGACTCGCTGAAGCTCGCGTCGGTCTATCCCGACCCCGACCTCTCGTATCTCGAGCGCCGCTTCCCGAACCTGCGGGTCGACCTGACGCTCGCGCCGCGGGCGGAGCTTCTCCGGGCGCTCGACGGAGTAGCGCAGACGCTGTAGGGAATACTTCGCTCGATGGCCACGACCGAGAACCGGGTCGACGGCACGGGCGAGTGGCGGCGGGAGCTTTATGAGCGCTCGCCCGAGCGCGGCGACGAGTTGACCTCGACGATGTCGGGGCTGGAGGTCGAGCCGCTGTACTCGCCGGACTCGGTGGAGGTCGACTACGAGCGCGATCTGGGCTATCCGGGTGTGTATCCGTTCACGCGCGGGGTGTACCCGTCGATGTACCGCGGCCGGCTGTGGACGATGCGGCAGTTCGCGGGTTTCGGGACGGCGGCGGAGACGAACGAGCGCTTCCGCTATCTGCTGGAGCACGGGCAGACGGGCCTCTCGACGGCGTTCGACATGCCGACGCTGATGGGCTACGACTCGGATCACGCGCGTTCGCTCGGCGAGGTGGGCCGGGAGGGGGTTGCGATCGACTCGCTCGCCGACATGGAGACGCTCTTCGACGGGATTCCGCTCGACGAGGTCTCGACGTCGATGACGATCAACTCGCCGGCGGCGATGCTGCTCGCCTTCTACGCCTGCGTGGGGGAGCAGCAGGGCGTGCCGTGGGGCGAGCTGCGCGGGACGATCCAGACGGACATCCTCAAGGAGTACATCGCCCAGAAGGAGTTCATCTTCCCGCCGGAGCCCTCGCTGCGGCTGGTGGTGGACATGATCGAGTGGTGCGCGCAGGAGATGCCGTTGTGGCATCCGGTCTCGATCTCCGGCTACCACATCCGGGAGGCGGGCTCGACGGCCGCGCAGGAGCTGGCGTTCACGCTCGCCGACGGGTTCGCCTACGTCGATGCGTGTCTCGAGCGGGGGCTGGACGTCGACGAGTTCGCGCCGCGGCTCTCGTTCTTCTTCAACGCGCATATCGACTTCTTCGAGGAGATCGCGAAGTACCGGGCGGCGCGGCGGATCTGGGCGCGTGAGCTGCGCGAGCGCTACGGCGCGAAGAACCCGCGCTCGTGGCTGATGCGCTTCCACACCCAGACCGCCGGGGTTTCGCTGACCGCGCAGCAGCCGGAGGTGAACATCGTCCGCACCGCGCTGGAGGCGCTGGCGGCGGTGCTCGGCGGCACGCAGTCCCTGCACACGAACTCCTTCGACGAGGCGCTCGCGCTACCGACCGAGAACGCGGTGCGGATCGCGCTCAGAACCCAGCAGGTGATCGCGCACGAGTCGGGGGTGGTGAACACGATCGATCCGCTGGGCGGCTCCTGGTTCCTCGAGGAGCTGACGAACCGGCTCGAGGCCGAGGCCTACGAGTACTTCGAGCGGATCAACGCGCTCGGCGGCGTCGTCGCCGCGATCAAGGAGAACTTCTTCCAGCGCGAGATCGCGGACGCCTCGTTCCGCTACCAGTCAGAGGTCGAGGCCGAGCAACGCGTGATCGTCGGCGTCAACCGCTACGTGCTCGCGGACGAGCCGCCACCCGAGATCCTCAAGATCGACCCCACCCTGGAGGGCGAGCAGATCGAACGCGTCAAGGCCCTCCGCGCTCGCCGCGATTCGGCCAAGGTCGAGTCACGGCTCGCCACCCTCAAGCAGACCGCCGCGGGCGAGCAGAACCTGATGCCCCTGATCGTCGACGCCGCCCGCGACTACGTCACCATGGGCGAGATGTGCGACGCCCTACGCGAAGTCTGGGGCATCTGGCGCGAGACCCCGGTCTTCTAGCGCCTCCTCGGCCGCCTCTTCCTCCACGTCCGTCAGGAAGTCCTCGGCGTGTCCAAGCGCGGTGAAGAACCGGAAGAAAAGCGCGAGGCAGACGACGATCGCGCCGATCACCGCGTAGACGTATCCGACCTGTGCGGGGCCGAGTGCCTTGATCACTGCGCCGCCCACGAGCGTCCCCAGCGGGATCGCGGACCAGGCGAGCACGCCCGCGATGCTCTGGACGCGGCCCATCAGGTGGCTCGGGACGATCGCCTGACGCAGGCTCTGCGTGTTGATGTTGAGGAACAGGCCGAAGCCGGACGCAGCTGCCCAGAAGACGAGCGCGAGGAAGTAGTTGCGGTCGAGGCCGAGCGCAACCACGAAGCTCCCGTAGACGACCATCGAGCCGAGTGCGGCGGCGCTGAACTTGACGTGTTTGCGGATCCTCCCGGCCGAGAGGCCGAGCACGACGACGCCGACACTGCCGGCTGCGAAGAGAAAGCCGACGCGCGCGTCCGTCGCATGGAGCCGCACCTTCCCGAGCAGTACGAGCTGGGCCCACGTCGTCGAGCCGACGAGGTTGATCAAGGCCATCATCAGCGAGATGTTCCGCAGCACGGGGTGTCCCAGCACGTAGCGGAGCCCCTCCTGGACGTCGCGCAGGATGTGCTTGCGCTCGCGCTCGGTATCGCCTTCCTGGTTGAACCGGCGGCCGACGAGCGAGAGCGAGACGGCGGAGACCGCGAACGAGGCCGCGTCGACAAAGAGGATGTCCGAGATCCGGACGAGCGCGACGAGCAGTCCGGCGAGCAGCGGCCCGGCGACCGACGCTGCCTGGTAGCTCGCCATGATCCGGCCGTTGGCCGTGACGAGCGAGGCCTTCGGGACGAGGCTCGGCACGGCGGCGAACTCGCCCGAGTCGAACGCGATCGTCAGGCAGGCGGTCACGAACGTGACCGCGAAGATCCACCAGATCGAGAGGATTCCGAGGTAGTCGAAGACCGGGATCGAGACGATCGCCGCGGCCCGGCCGAGGTCGACAGCGATCATCATCCGCTTCCGGTCGACACGGTCGACCCACGCGCCGATCACGAGCCCGAAAAGCAGGTACGGGACGAAGTACGCAGCCGTCGTCGCCGCGAGGTAGACGGGGGAGCGGGTCAGCTTGTAGACGAGCAGCGGCAGCGCGAAGCCGGTGAACGAGCTGCCGAGATTCGAGATCGTCTGCCCTGCCCAGAACTTCCAGAAGTCGAGGCTGAGGCGGTCGGGCACGGCTAGACGTCGACCTCGAGGCCATCGAAGGTCTGTTCGAGGCCCGGCGGGAGGGAGAGCTCGGTCGGCCGGTGGGTGAGGAGCAACCGTCTGGCGCCCGACGCCTCGAACGCTTCCACCGCCTCGTCAGCCGCGAGATGGCCGCGAGGGTTGCCGTCGTACTCGCCCCGCTCGAGCGTCGCCTCGCAGAGGAAGAGGTCGGCGCCACGCGCCAACTCGGTCAGCCGCTCGCTCGGCCCGGAGTCGCCCGAGTACGCGAGCGTCCGGTCGCCATTCGACACGCGCAGTCCGTAGGTGCGGAGCGTGTAGTGAGGTACCCGGTAGGCGGTGATCGTCATCCCGGCGGCCTCGAACGGCTCTTCCTCCTCGTAGTCCCGCAGCTCGAACGCGGCCTCCCACATCTCCTCCCAGCCGAGCATCGCCCCGAACTCGAGCAGGCGGTCGCGGCCCTCGGGCGGGAGCCAGAGCTTCGGCTTGTCGGCCTCCTTGCCGGGCCCGACCATCGCGCCCCAGACCCACGGGACGAGGTCGCCCCAGTGGTCGAGGTGCCAGTGGGAGATGACGATCGCGTCGACCGCCGGCCAGCCGTCTGCCGAGGCCCGTAGGCGGGCGAGCACCCCCGGCCCGCAGTCGAGGAGCATCCGCCCGGGCCCTTCGAGGAGGTAGCCCGACTGCGCCCCGCCGGGGTTCGGCCAGGCCGGAGAGCAGCCCACGACGGTCAAACGCACGCTCGTATACTGGCCCACCGGTGGAACGCAAGATCCGCGTTGTCATTGCCAAGCCCGGTCTGGACGGCCACGACCGAGGCGCGAAGATCATCGCCCGCGCCCTCCGTGACGCGGGTATGGAGGTCATCTACACCGGCCTCCACCAGACTCCGGAGCAGATCGTCGAGACCGCGATTCAGGAGGACGCGGACGCGGTCGGGATCTCGATCCTCTCCGGGGCGCACATGACGCTGGTGCCGCGGATCCTCGAGCTGCTGCGCGAGAGCGAGGCCGAGGACGTGCTCGTGGTCGTCGGCGGCACGATCCCCGCCGAGGATGCGGACGAGTTGAGGAGCCAGGGCGTCGCGGCGGTCTTCACACCGGGCGCACCCACCGGCGAGATCGTCGACTTCCTGCGCGAGAAGGTTCCCGCATAGCGGTTCTGGTCGAGCGGGAGGACGGCGTTGCCGTCGTCACAGTCGACCGGCCGGATGCGCTCAACGCGCTGGACCCCCCGACGCTCGAGGAGCTGCGCGACCGCCTGCGCGAGCTCGCCGACGACACCGGCACCCGCGTCGTCGTGCTGACCGGCTCGGGCGAGCGCGCCTTCGTCGCGGGTGCCGACATCAAGGCGATGAGCGAGATGGACGAGGCTCGCGCGCACGCCTGGGGCGAGCTCGGGCACGAGTGCGCTCGCCTGCTCGAGACGATGCCGAAGCCGACGATCGCGGCGGTGAACGGCTTTGCTCTCGGCGGAGGCTGCGAGCTGGCGATCGCCTGCGACGTCCGCTACGCGTCGACGAACGCGAAGTTCGGCCAGCCCGAGGTGAACATCGGGATCATTCCCGGCTGGGGAGGGACGCAACGGCTGGCGCGGATCGTCGGGATCGGCCTCGCGAAGGAGCTGATCCTGACCAGCCGGCTCGCCGATGCCGACGAGGCATTTCGCCGCGGCCTCGTCAGCGCCGTCTTCCCGCCGGAGGAGCTGCGGGAGAAGACACTCGAGCTCGCGCGGTCGCTCGCCGCGAAGAGCCCGCTGATCCTGGCCGCCGCGAAGGAGGCGACGAACCGCGCGCTCCAGGGAGAGCTCGACTCCGGTCTTGCCGGCGAGGCCGACTCGTTCGGCGGCCTCTTCGGCTCCGAGGATCAGCGCGAGGGAATGCGCGCGTTCGTCGAGAAGCGCGAGCCCCGCTTCACGGGGCGATAGCCACCCGCGCCGCGCTCAGGTTCTTCCCCTCGAGCACGTCGAGGGTCGCCTGAACCGGCTCGCTGAGCACGATCACCTTGCGCCGGAGGACTTGCGTGACGGCGTGTGCCTGCAAGACGTCCGTGGGCAGCGCGAGCGAGACAGGGGCGTCGACGCTCTTCATGATCGGCCCGCCCGGGAGCACTCGCAGCTCGCTCACCCGGAGCGAGAGTCCCGATCCGGTCGCGGCCGTCACGGTGCCGGTCAGGGTGAGCGTCACGGTCGAGCCGAGCGGCGCGCTGAAGAGGAGATGGGTCGCCTTGTTCAGATACGGGAAGGGGTCGACCGCGTCACCATCGTTCGGGTGCACCTCGAAGTGAAGGTGCGTCCCGACTCCGTTCGCGTCGCCCGAGTCGCCGACGAAACCGACGGGCTGGCCGGCCTCGACGTGAGCGCCGTCCTTCAGGCCCGGTGCGTACGACCCGCCCGCGACGCACTTGCCGCGGTTGTCGTTGCCGTTCCCGACGTCGTTGTTCAGGTGGATGTAGAGGTAGGTCGTGCCGCTCGCGCCGTGCAGGTAGAGCATGCAGCCCGCGCTCGCGGACTTCGTCCAGAAAGTGATCGTCCCCGGCTCCACCGCGACGGCGATCGACTTGCGGGCGGCCATCAGGTCGTTTCCCTGATGCGTGCCGCCGGGCCGCGGCTGGCCGAAGTCGTCGATGTACTGCGTCGAACCGACGACGGGGAAGATCAGAGGTGGCACCTTGCCCGCCGGCTGCGCGGCCGCGCCGCCGGCGAGCACGAGCGCAAGCGAGAGCACGACTGTCGCCCGGCCCTTCACGGGGCGGGAGGGTAGCAGCGCGTCCGTCGTTAGACTCGCCCGTCGTGAAGATCGCGGTCTGCGTGAAGGCGGTTCCCGAGTCCGGCAAGGGCCGGATCGACCCGGGGACGAAGCGGCTCGACCGCTCCGGCGAGCTCGGGCTCAACCCCTTCGACGTGAACGCGGTCGAGGAGGCGCTGCGGATCAAGGACGCGGGCGAGCACGAGGTGGTCGTCGTCTCGCTCGGGCCTGAGCGCGCACTCGAGTCGCTGCGCAAGGCGCTGGCGATGGGCGCCGATCGCGCGCTGCTCGTCAGCGACCCTGACGCCGCCGGCTCGGATCTCGTCGCCACGAGCCGCGTGCTCGCCAAGGCGCTCGAACGAGAGAGCCCCGAGCTCGTGCTTTTCGGCCAGCAGGCCAGTGACGCGGACGGCGCCGTGCTCTGGGCGGCCGTCGCAGAGCGGTTGCGCCGGCCGATGATCTCGCAGGCCTCCGAGCTCGAGGTCGCGGAAGGGAAAGTGACGGTCAAGCGCCAGACGGAGTTCGGCTACGACCGGATCGAGGCGCCGCTGCCGGCGGTGGTCGCGGTCTCGGACGCGATCAACGAGCCGCGGTATCCGTCGCTGAAGGGGATCATGGGCGCGAAGAAGAAGCCGCAGGTCGTCGTCACGCTCGCCGACCTCGGGATCGAGGCTGCGCAGGCCGGGGAGGCCGGCTCGCAGACCGAGGTCTATGCGCTCAGCTCGCCGCCGCCGCGCGGCGACTCGCTGAAGATCGAAGACGACGGCTCCGCCGCCGAGAAGATCGTCGAGTTCCTCGCGGAGAGGAAGCTCCTGTAGTGGCGACCCTCGTCTTGCTCGAGCACCACGGCAGCGAGCTCCAGAAGGGCGCGCTCGGCGTGCTCGGCAAGGCGGCGTCGCTCGAGGGTGACGTGGCGGGGGTCGTGATCGGGACGGGCGTGGGTGATCTGGCGAGCCAGGCGGGCGCCCACGGCGCGAGCCGCGTCTTCGTCGCCGACGACCCGGCTCTCGAAGCGCCTCTGCCGCAGCCGCGCGTGGATGTGCTCGCGAAGCTCGTCCAGGATCAGGGCTTCGACACCGTTCTCTTCGCGCAGTCGGTTCTCGCCGCGGACGTCGCATCGGGGCTCGCGGCCCGGCTCGACGCCGGACTCAATTGGGACCTCGTCGACATCGCAATGGAAGACGGCAAGCTGGTCGGCAAGCGGCCGGCGCTCGCCGACTCGGTCTACGTGGACGTCGGCTGGCGCAGCGAGCCGCGGCTCGCGCTCTTCCGCAGCGGCAGCTTCGATCCGGTGCAGAGTGTCTCCGAGGCGAAGGTCGAGGACGCCGCCGTCGACCTGCAGGACTTCTCGCAGGGCGCAAAGATGCTCGAGCAGGCGCACGAGGAGCGCTCCGGGCCCTCGATCGAGGATGCGGACATCGTCGTCGCCGGCGGCCGCGGCCTCGGTGGCCCGGAAGGCTTCGGGATGATCGAGGAGCTCGCGAAGGCGCTCGGCGGCGCGGTCGGCGCGACTCGCGCGGTCGTCGACGCGGGCTGGTACCCGTACTCCGCGCAGGTCGGCCAGACCGGCCGTACGGTCTCGCCCAAGCTCTACGTCGCCTGCGGTATCTCGGGCGCGATCCAGCACAAGGTCGGCATGCAGGCCTCGAACGTGATCGTCGCGATCAACAAGGATGCGAACGCGCCGATCTTCGAGTTCAGCGATCTCGGCGTCGTCGGTGACCTGAATCAGATCGTGCCGAAGCTGAGCGAGCTCGTTCGCGCGCGAAAGGCGGGATGAGCGTCAAGCCCGCCGACTATCCGCCGCCGTTCAAGGCCGCGGATGCGCTCGCCGAGCCGACAGACCCGGTCGACGAGCGGATCGAGGTCGGCGTCCTGATCGTGGGAGCGGGCCCCGCGGGCCTCGCCTGCGCGATCCGGTTCAACCAGCTGCTCGAGGAATCGCCGGAGACCGCAGAGCGCCTCGGCGAGGTTCCCGTCGCCGTGCTCGAGAAAGGCAAGCAGCCGGGGTCGCATCTGCTCTCGGGCGCCGTCGTCAATCCGCGCGGGCTGAGGCGGCTCTTCAAGGACCGCGTGCGGATCGAAGAGATGCCGCTCTACGGCGAGGTCTACCACGAGTCCGTTTATTTCCTGACGCAAGGCCGGGCGCTGCCGATCCCGCCGCCGCCGACGATGCGCAACCACGGCAACCACGTCGCCTCGCTGTCTCGGCTCGGGCGCTGGCTGGCCGAGCAGGCCGAGGAAGGCGGCGCGACGATCCTGCCCGAGACCTCCGCCGAGAAGCTGCTCGTCTCCGACGGGATCGTCAGGGGCGTTCGCACCGGCGATCGCGGCCGCGGACGCGACGGCGGGCAGCTCGGAAACTTCGAGCCCGGCTCGGACATCGTCTCGCGCGTAACGGTGCTGGCGGAGGGAACGCAGGGCCACCTCACCGGCGCGGCGATCGAGCGCTTCTCCTTGCAGGGCGAGAATCCGCAGGTCTGGGCGCTCGGGGTGAAGGAGGTCTGGAAGGTCGCCAAGCCGCTCGACCGGGTGATCCACACGATGGGCTGGCCGCTGCGCCCCGCGGCGAAGTGGCGCGAGTTCGGCGGCTCGTTCATCTACCCGATGGGCGAGGACATGCTCACGATCGGGATGGTGGTCGGACTCGACTACCGCGATGCCGAGCTCTCCGTCCACGATCTGCTCCAGGAGCTGAAGACCCACGGGCTCGTGCGTGAGCTGCTCGACGGCGGGGAACGCGTGGGGTGGGGGGCGAAGACGATTCCGGAGGGCGGCTTCTACTCGGTGCCCAAGCTCTCGGCGCCGGGCTTGCTGCTCTGCGGCGACGGCGCCGGTCTTGTGAACGTCCCCGCGCTGAAGGGGATCCACTACGCGATCGAGTCCGGCAAGCTCGCGGCCGAGGCCGCCTTCGCCGCGCTCCAGCCCGGCGAGGTGCCGAGCCGGCGTGGGGCGCTCGCTCGCTACGACGACGCGATCCACGAGAGCTTCATCTGGAGCGACCTGAAGGTCGTGCGGAACATGCGGCAGGCGTTCGGCCGCGGCTTCTGGCTCGGGGCCGGTCTTGCCGGAGCGATGACCGCGACCCGCGGCGCCTTCCCGCCGAAGCCGCTCCGCACCGAGCGCGACGCCGACCAGGAGCTCGTCGTCAGCGACCGCGCCAAGAGCTATCCCGTACCCGACGGCAAGCTCACGTTCGACAAGCTCTCCTCGGTCTTCCTCAGCGGCAACAAGACGCGCGACGACGCGCCGAACCACATCCGCGTCCGCACGCGGGTGCCGCGCGAGGTGGCGCAGATGTGGACGCGGATGTGCCCGGCCCACGTCTACGAGGTGGGTGCCGAGGACGCAGGTAAGGTCGAGGTCGAGGTGACGCCCTCGAACTGCGTGCAGTGCGGCGCGATCACCGCCAAGGGCGGCCGCCTGACGCCACCCGAGGGCGGCGCCGGCCCCGAGTACACGCTCACTTAGAGCCTTAGCCCAGGGTCAACGCGGGCCAGACTAGGCGCACTGTCGCCGGGCCGTGCGTGAGCGCCAGCGCGTAGACGTGCGTGCCGGCGCCGGTCGAGCGTGGCTCGAAGAACCCGAGGCGCACGCTCCTGTCGGTCAGCAGTGCCGATGGAAACGAGCGAACGCAGCTGCCGCCGGCCACTTCGCAAGGGCTGGCCGTGGCGGGAGCGGTCATCCGGAAGCGCAGCCGGACGATCCAGCCGCCGCTGCTCCGGACGACGCTCGCGGTGCCGATGCGGCTCGCGACGAAGGTGGTCGGAGGCCTGAACGCGGGGCTCACGAGCTCGAAGTCCGCCGTGACCGTGGTCGCGCCCGCGGCGAGGGTGAGGACGCACGTCGTCGAGTTTCCGAAGGAGCTGCAGGAGCCACCCCAACCGTGGAAGCGTGCGCCCGCGAGATTGGAGGCCGTGAGCGTGACCGTCTGGCCGGCGGTGAAGCTCGCGGAGCAGGTCGCGCCGCACGCGATCCCGGCCGGGTTGCTCGTGACGGTTCCGAGCGCGGCCGACGCGCCGGTCTTGGAGACCGTGAGCGTCGCACTCGAGGTCGTGGTGGTGGTCGTCGTCGTGGTCGTGGTGCAGGTGGCCGAGCTGCTCGAGCTCGACGAGGAGCTCGCGGCGGAGCCTGTGCCGGCGCTCGCCGACGCGCTGGCCGTGGCGCAGCCGCCGCCCGAGCTGGAGCTCGCGCTGGAGCTGGCGCTGCTCGAGCTCGACCCGCTGGTCGAGGTCGTCGACGTGGAGGTCGAGGTGGTCGCCGCGACGCGACCTGAGGTCGCCGGCACGAGCGAGGCCTCGACCGCGACCCCGCCCACAGCGAGCGCGAGAAACGCACCGATCGAAGCGAGCCAGGCGAGCCTTCCCCTCATCGCCGGAGAAACCATAAGTCAGACGCGTCTAATTCGGGAGACCCCACCTCCCGCCCCATGGCGATGAGCCTAGTCCGCAAATTCGCACGCATGGGTGACCCGACGCGAACGACTCCGTAACGACGAGTCCACAGGCTGCGGGATGATGGTGTCGTGAGGGTGACGCTCGACGACGTCTACAGGGCGCGCGAGGTGATCGGCGACGCGCTCCACCGTACGCCGACGCTCAGCTCGCGGACGCTCGGGCCACGCATCCAGCTCAAGGCGGAGCTCTTCCAGCGGACAGGCTCCTTCAAGCCGCGCGGCGTGCTGAACCGGCTCGCGGCCCTGACGCCCGAGGAGCGCGTCCGCGGCGTCGTCACGTGGTCGGCCGGGAACCACGCGCAGGCGGTCGCGTTCGCCGCCGCCCAGCAGGGCCTCGACTGCCTGGTGGTCATGTCCGCCAAAGCCAACGCGAGCAAGGTCGCCGCGACGCGCGGCTACGGGGCAACGGTCGACCTCGAGGCCCCCGACCACGGAGCCGCCTACGAGCGCCTGCTCGAGAACGTCGAGCAGACCGGTCGCGTCTTCGTGCACCCGTTCGACGACCCGCACGTGATCGCTGGCCAGGGAACGGTGGGACTCGAGATCC
This sequence comes from Gaiellales bacterium, assembly GCA_038213135.1. Taxonomy (GTDB): domain Bacteria; phylum Actinomycetota; class Thermoleophilia; order Gaiellales; family Gaiellaceae; genus JBBQTQ01. Next base: position 14,797 of record JBBQTQ010000032.1, on the reverse strand, counting down.
ACGAGGACGTCCCGAGTGCGGCGACCGTCGTCGTGCCGGTCGGCGGCGGTGGGCTGATCGCCGGGATCACGACCGCCCTTCTCGACCGGGAGATCCGCATCGTCGGCGTCGAGCCGGAGGGCTCGCAGGCGTTCAGCGCCGGCCTCGCCGCAGGGCACAGCGTCACCGTTCCGTCGAACACGATCGCCGACGGGCTGGCGCCCCCGTTCGCGGGCGAGCTGAACCTCGCGATCTGCGCCGGACGCATCGAGATCGTGCTCGTCTCCGAGGAGGAGCTCGCTGCCGGCATGCGCTTCCTCTACACGCGCGCGAAACTCGCAGCCGAGCCGGCCGGTGCCGCGGCCGTGGCGGCACTGCTCGCCGGCAAGGTCACGCTCGACGGAGACGAGGACGCCGTTGTCGTTGTCTCTGGCGGCAACGCCGACCCGAAAATCGCCTCTGGTATCCTGGCTCAAGCCTCATGAAGACCGATATCCATCCCGACTACGTCCTCGCACACGTTCGCTGCTCCTGCGGCAACGAGTTCCAGACCCGCTCGACGAAGCCCGAGCTGCACGTCGAGATCTGCTCGGCCTGCCATCCCTTCTACACGGGCAAGCAGAAGCTGGTCGATACCGGCGGTCGCGTCGAGCGCTTCCAGCGCCGACTCGAGCGCGCCGGTGGCGCTCGGCGGGGGTAACCCTCGATGTCAGCGCCCATAGGGGGCCAGGCCGTCCTGGAGGGCGTGATGATGCGCAGCCCGTCGAGCTGGGCCGTGGCCGTGCGCAAGCCCGACGGCGACATCGCGCAGGTGTGCAGGTCGATCAGCTCGCCGATGGCGCGTCGCTGGGTCTACCGGCTGCCGGTCGTCCGCGGCGAGATCGCGCTCGGAGAGTCGCTAGCGATCGGCTTTAGCGCGCTCGCCAACTCCGCGAACAACGCCGCACAGGAGGAGGGCGAGGACGTCAAGACCGAGCTGTCGCGCGGACAGCTCTTCTTCGCCTTCGCCGTCGCGATCGGCTTCGCGATCATGCTCTTCAAGGTCACGCCGGCGCTGATCACCAACTGGCTGCCGATCCGCAAGGCGGGCTACTTCGTCCTCGTGGAGGGCCTGATCCGCGTGACGATCTTCGTGCTCTACCTGAGCCTGATCTCGCTGCTCCCCGATCTTCGCCGCGTGTTCCAGTACCACGCGGCCGAGCACAAGGCGATCAACGCCTACGAGGCCGGCGCCGAGCTCGAGCCCGTCGGCGTGCAGAAATTCAGCTTGATCCACCCACGTTGCGGAACGGCGTTCTTGCTCTGGGTGATGGTGATCGCGATCTTCGTCTTCGCGTTCTTCGGCCGGCCGGCCTGGTACTGGCTGATCGCCACCAGGGTGCTGCTGCTCCCCGTGATCGCCGGCATCGCCTACGAGCTGATCCGCTTCGCCGGGAAGCACTCGGGCAACCGGATCCTGCTGACGCTGCTCGCGCCCGGGCTCTGGCTACAGCGGTTGACGACGCGCGAGCCGACGATCGAGCAGCTCGAGGTCTCGATCCGCGCCCTGCGCGAGGTGCTCCAGCGGGAAGACCAGAGCTCACCGGCCGCGAACCGCGTCGAGGTGATGGCCTGATGGCTCACGTCGAGCGCACGGCCGAGGCGGTCTGGGAGGGCAACGTCGCCCGCGGTGCGGGCGCGCTCACGGGCGGCAGCGGCGCCTTCGCAGGGCTGCCGTATCGCGCCGCGACGCGCATCGGCCGCGACGAAGGCGAGACGAGTCCCGAGGAGCTGATCGCCGCAGCGCACGCCGGCTGCTACGCGATGTCTCTGGCGAGCGCACTCGCCAAGGCGGGGACTCCGGTCGAACGGCTCGAAGTGCGTGCCACCTGCGTGATGGACGAGGTCGACGGCCACCACCTTGTAACCGAATCGCAACTCGAGGTGCGGGCCGGGGTCGCCGAGCTCGACCAGGCTGCGCTGCAGCGGGCGGTCGAGGAGGCCGACGAGGGCTGTCCGATCTCGGCACTGATCCGCGGCAGCGCGGACGTCCGGATCACCGCTTCGCTGATCTAGCCTAAGCCCCATGGCAGCGATCGACGAGCTCGTCTCGGAGCTGGAACGTTCGTACCGCGAAACGCAGGAGCGCCTCTCGGATCCCACGGTCTACAACGACCATCGCGAGGCGGCTGAGGTCGGCCGCCGCCTCAAGGAGCTCGAAGGCCCGCTCAAGCTCGCGGAGGAATGGCGCTCGGTGCACGACGACCTCGAGGCCGCGCGCTCCGATCCCGACCTGCGCGAGCTTGCGCCGGAGCTCGAGCAGCGGCTTGGCCAGCTCGAGGAGGACCTCAAGGCGTCGCTCGTCGAGACCGACCCGGCCGACCGGAAGGACGTGATCGTCGAGATCCGGCAGGGAGTCGGCGGCGACGAGGCGGCGCTCTGGGCCGCCGACGTCTACCGAATGCTCGCGCGCTACGCCGAGCGGCGCGGCTTCAAGGTCGAGGAGCTCTCGTCGAGCCAGGGCGACGGCGCCGGCGTGAAGGAGGTCGTCTTCGCGATCAAGGGCGACGGCGCGTACTCGATCTTCAAGTGGGAGGGCGGCACGCACCGCGCGCAGCGCGTCCCCGAGACCGAATCGCAGGGTCGGACGCACACCTCGACGGCAACGGTCGCGGTGATGCCGGAAGCCGAAGACGTCGAGGTCGAGATCGACCAGAACGACCTGAAGATCGACGTCTACCGCTCGACCGGCCCGGGCGGCCAGAGCGTCAACACGACTGACTCGGCCGTCCGCATTACGCATGTGCCGACCGGGCTCGTCGTCTCGATGCAGGACGAGAAGTCGCAGCTGCAGAACCGCGTCAAGGCACTGCGCGTGCTCCGCGCCCGGCTCTACGAGCTCGAGCGCCAGCGGCAGCAGGCGGCGCTTTCGGCGACGCGGCGCGCCCAGATCGGCACCGGCGAGCGGGCCGAGAAGATCCGCACCTACAACTTCGCGGAGAACCGGGTCACCGACCACCGGATCAAGCTGACCGTGCACCGGCTCGACTCGATTCTTCAGGGCGAGATCGACGAGTTCACCGAGGCGCTCAGCGCGGAGGAGCGGCGGCAGGCGCTCGAAACGGCCGGTGACGGTCGCTGAGACCCTGAGGCGCTCCACCGAGTTCCTGGAGCGCAAGGGTGTACCGAGCCCGCGCGTCGACGCGGAGCACCTGCTCGGCAAGGGGCTCGGGATGACTCGGCTCCAGCTCTACCTCGAGCACGACCGCCCGCTCAGCCCGGCGGAGCTTGCCGCCTGCCGTGGGCTGATCGAGCGGCGCGGCCGGCGGGAACCGCTCGCCTACATCCTCGGCGAGTGGGGCTTTCGCCGCCTGAACCTCAAGGTCGACCGGCGTGCGCTGATCCCGCGTCCAGAGACGGAGGTCGTCGTCGAGCGGTGTCTCGCGTTGTTGGCGGAGATTGACGTGCCGGCGGTACTCGACGTCGGCGTCGGAACGGGAGCGATCGCGCTCGCGATCGCGGACGAGCATCCGGGCGCGCGCGTGACCGCGATCGACATCTCCGCGGAAACGCTTGCGCTCGCGCGCGAGAACGCGGAGTCGACCGGTCTCGCAGTCGAGCTCGTCGAGCACGATCTGGCGACCGGGCTGCCCGGGGGGCCTTACGACCTCGTCGTCTCGAACCCCCCGTACGTCGAGCCGGACGAGCTGGCGACTCTGCAGCCGGAGGTGAGGGACTGGGAGCCTCCCGGGGCTCTCGTCTCGACCGGCGCCACCGAAGCGGTCGTGACGGGCGCGAGCAAGGTGCTCGCGCCCGGCGGCTGGCTGGTGCTCGAGATCGGCGACGGCAAAGGCGCAGCCGTGGCAAAGCTGATGGAGAGGCTAGGCTTCGCCGACGTGCGGCCGAGCCTAGATCTCGTGGGCCGAGAGCGAGTCCTGGAGGGCCGATGGAGGTAGTCGAGCAGGCGGTGGAGGCAATCAGGGCCGGCCGGCCGGTCGTCCTGCCGATGGACACGGTCTACGGGCTCGCGACGAATCCGTATCGGGAGGAAGCCACGTGGCGGGTTTACCGCCTGAAGGGGCGCCCCGACACGACGCCGAGCGCCCTTGTCGCCGCGGACTTCTCATCCCTTTTCGATTGCGTGCCGGAGCTCTTCGGGCGCTCGGGAGTGATCGCGCGAGCGCTGCTTCCCGGCCCGTACACGCTCGTCTTGCCGAATCCTGCGCGCCGCTACCTCTGGCTGACGGGGCTCGACCCGGAGACGATCGGCGTGCGGATCCCGGAGCTCGAAGGTCCCTCCCGCGACATCCTCGACCGGGTCGGAGCCGTGATGGCGACGAGCGCCAACCTGCACGGAGGACGCGAGCCGCGCGCGCTCGCCGACGTTCCGCAGGAGATACGCGAAGGGGCCGCGCTCGCCATCGACGGCGGCGAGCTGCCGGGGATTCCCTCGACGGTGCTCGACTTCACCGGCCCCGAGCCGCGGGTGCTCCGCGAAGGCCTCGTCTCGGGCGCCGAGGCGATCGAGCGGGCGCTGTCCGCGGTGGCCTGATCGTGGGAGCCGGGATCGTGATGGCAGTCGCGGCGTTCGTGATGGCCGTGGTCGTGCTCGCCCTCTTCGTCTGGGCTGCGCGAAAGGACGGCGAGAAGGATCGGGCCCTGCAGGAGCGGCTCGGCATCCGGCGCCGAACGCGCCTCGGGCGCTAGCTGCTCCGGGCTCGTCCACCCGGGACGGTCGACGCTCGCGAACCCTGTCCGTCACGCGAAGTTCGAGGGACAATCCCTCGAACGGAAGCGTCACGGGCGTTCCACGGGAGCCGTGCCCGCAGCGGCCGAGCCGCCCGGCCGGCCGAGTACGATCCCCTCGTGGCGGTCGCCCAGGAGACGATCCAGCACCTCCGGAGCGCCGGCCTCGCGGAGGTCGACCCGGAGATCGCCGAGCTGCTCGGCCGCGAGCTGGAGCGCCAGCGTGGCCAGATCGAGCTGATCGCCTCCGAGAACTTCACCTGGCCGAGCGTGCTGGAGGCGGTCGGCAGCGTGCCGACGAACAAGTACGCGGAAGGCTATCCCGGCAAGCGCTATTACGGCGGCTGCGAGGTCGTCGACGAGATCGAGCAGCTGGCGATCGACCGGGCGAAGTCGCTGTTCGGTGCCGAGCACGCGAACGTCCAGCCACACGCGGGCGCCCAGACCAACATGGCCGTCTACATGGCCGTTCTCCAGCCCGGCGACACGATCCTGTCGCTGCGGCTCGACCACGGCGGCCACCTCACGCATGGCCTGAAGGTGAACTTCTCCGGCCGGCTCTACACGATCGCAAGCTACGGCGTCAGCCGCGACACGATGCTCGTCGACTACGACGAAGTGCTCGCGCTCGCCACGGAACACCGGCCGAAGCTGATCGTCTGCGGCGGCTCCGCCTATCCGCGCACCGTGGAAGCCGATCGCTTCCGCGAGATCGCCGACGAGGTGGGCGCACTGTTGCTCTGCGACATGGCGCACTTCGCGGGCCTCGTCGCCGCCGGCCTGCACCCGAACCCCGTCCCGCACTGCGATTTCGTCACCTCCACGACGCACAAGACCCTCGCCGGCCCGCGCGCCGGCTTCATCCTCTGCAAGGAGGAGCACGCGTCGGCCGTCGACCGCGCAGTCTTCCCAGGCATGCAGGGAGGCCCGCTCGAGCACACGATTGCCGCCAAGGCGACGTGCTTCCGGATCGCAGCCGGGGATCCCTTCCGCGCTTACCAGACGCAGGTCCGCGCGAACGCCGACATCCTGGCCGAGACGCTCGAGGAGGGCGGGCTCGACGTTCTCACCGGCGGTACCGACACGCACCTGCTCCAGCTCGACCTTCGCGCGACCGAGTGGACGGGCAAGGACGCCGAGGAGCGGCTCGCCGAGGCAAACCTGACCGTCAACCGCAACACCGTCCCATTCGACGAGCGGCCGCCGACGGTTGCCTCCGGTGTCCGGCTCGGCACGCCGGCCGCGACGATGCGCGGCTTCGACGAGGACGACTTTCGCGAGGTCGGCCGGATCGTCGTCGACGCGCTCACCGACGACGCGGACGTCGAGTCGCTCGTCGCACGCAGCGCCGCGCTCTGCGAGAAGCGGCCGCTCTACCCGGGGTTCCGCGGGTACACGTCCTACGTGGCGTGAGCGTCACCGAGGTCACGCACCCGCTCGTTCGGCACAAGCTCGGGCTGATGCGCGACCGGCGGACGAGCACCGCCGACTTCCGCCGCCTCGTCAACGAGGTGACGCTGCTCCTGAGCTACGAGGCGACCAAGGACCTCGCCACCGAGGACGCAGAGGTCGACACGCCGCTCCAGCGGACGGCGGTCCAGCGGATCTCCGGGAAGAAGGTCGCCATCTGCCCGATCCTCCGGGCGGGTGTCGGCATGCTCGACGGCGTTCTCTCGCTGATCCCGGGCGCGCGGGTGGGCTTCATCGGTCTCTACCGCGACGAGGAAACGCTCGAAGCCGTCGAGTACTTCGTGAAGCTGCCGAAGGACATCGCGCGCCGCGACGTGATCCTGCTCGACCCGATGCTCGCCACCGGCAACTCCACGGCCGCCGCCGTGGAGACGGTCAAGGCTGCGGGTGCGGAGTCGATCAGGCTGATCGCGATCATCGCTGCGCCGGAGGGGATCAAGCGAATCGGGAAGGCCCACCCCGACGTGCGAATCGTCGTCGCCGCGATCGACGAGGGCCTCAACGAGCACGGGTTCATCGTCCCCGGCCTCGGCGACGCGGGCGACCGCCTCTACGGAACGAAGTGATCCTCGCCGCGTCGCTGCTCCGGGAGCTCGATGACCATCTCGAGGTGGTCTACGGGGCAGTGACGGCGCTCGCGATCATCGTCCTGCTGACGCCCGCGGTCGGCGGCATGGCGCGGCGGCTCGGGATCCTCGCCCAGCCGGACGAGTCGCGGCGGCTCCACACCATGCCAATCCCTCTCCTCGGTGGGCTCGGGCTCTTCTTCGCGATCATCGTGCCGGCGCTCGCGTTCCTCCATTTCGGACGCGAAACGCGCGGGCTACTGCTCGGCGCGGCTGTCGCGACGACCGTCGGCGCGATCGACGACTTCCGTGGCCTGCGCTGGTGGGAGAAGCTCGGCGGCCAGCTCTCGGCGGCGGGGATCGCGACCGGCTTCGGGATCTACGTCGACCACTTCACCTTTCCGTTCCTCGGCGTCCAGACGCTGCCGACCTGGGTCGGGATCCCGCTGACGATGTTCTGGATCGTCGCGATCATGAACATGGTCAACTTCCTCGACGGGATGGACGGGCTCGCGGCGGGCGTCTGCGGGATCGCGGCCGCCTCGTTCAGCGTGATCGCGCTCTCGCTTGGGAAGCCCGACGCTGCGATCATCTCGGCGATCGTCTTCGGCGCGACGCTCGGGTTCCTGCGGCACAACTTCTATCCGGCGCGGATCTTCATGGGCGACTCGGGCTCGCTCCTGCTTGGCTACCTCCTGGCGGCCGTCGCCGTCCAGGGCCTCTTGAAGACAGCTGCGACCGTGGCGCTGTTCCTCCCGCTGCTCGTGCTGGCCGTGCCGATCCTCGACACCGGCTTCGTCGTCGCGCGGCGGCTCAAGTACCGGCAGCCGATCTACGCCGCCGACCGCACGCACCTGCACCACCGCTTCGTGAACATCGGCTTCTCACAGCGCCGCGCGGCGGCCTACATCTACGCCTGGGTGACGATCCTCGCGGGTGCCGCGCTCGCCACCCGCTTCATCCCGTTCCGCGCGCACGGTCACTGGCACCTCGGGCCGACGATCGGCGTCGCCGCGATCGGCCTCGCCGCGATCGCCGCCTCGCTCTACATCGTCTACCTGCTCGAGATCGTGAAGCTCGCGAACCCGCGCATCAAGCGTCGCGAGCAACGCGAGCGCGAGCGGCAGTCGGCGTAGGTGTTCTTCCCCGGGCTCGTCGGGCTCGAGATGGTCTCCACCGAGCCGGGTGTCGCCGTCGGCATGCTCGAGGTGCAGGAGCACCACCTCGCGCCGAACGGCTACCTCCACGCAGGCGCAGTCGTCACGCTCGCCGACACTGTGGCCGGCCTCGGCTGCATCGCCTCGTGGCCGGAGGGGGTGACCGGGTTCACGACGATCGAGCTGAAGACGAACTTCCTCGGGACGGCCCGCGAGGGCACGATCCGCTGCGAGGGGCGGCTGATCCACGGCGGTCGCCGCACCCAGGTCTGGGACTCGACCGTAACGAACGAAGCCGGGAAGACGATCGCGCTCTTCCGCTGCACGCAGTTGCTGCTCCAGGCCTGAACAAAGTCCTCGCAAATCGCCCCGCTTTCCCCGAGAACAAGCGATTTCCGGCTGTTACAAGCTCGAATTGCGCTTTGGTATGCTCGCGGCGAATGGAGCCCGTCTCCCGCCCGTCGTTTCAACCCGCCGGAGCAGGGGCGTTGCTGGCCACAACCACCGCTCTAGGCGTCGGCGTCGGAGCGGGCATCGGTTACGCGGCCGGATCCACGGCGTACGGCGCGCTGATCGGCGCAGCTGTCAGCATCCCCGCCGGAGTGTTCGCCGTCTACCGTCGCTACCGGGGCTTCTTCACGTGATCGGCGGCCTGCTTCGAACGCCTAGGCCGCTTCCGAACCGGCTCCTGCCCGCGCTCGCGGGCGCGACGGTGGTCCTCTTCGCGCTGCCGATCTTTCTGCTCTCGAGCTGGTCGCTCGCGGGCTGGGGTCTCGGCGCCGTCCTCTTCGCGGCGAGCGAGGTTTTCACACTCCTGCTTGCGCGCATGCGGCTGGGGATGGATAACCTCGCGCGCTCAGGCGTGATCGCGTTCGGGATGATGTTCCGTGCGATCGCGATCATGGTCGTCCTGATCGCGGTCGCCGTGTCGCATGGCAGGCTCGCTCTCGCGGCTGCTCTCGTCTTCGCGTTCGCGTACACGGTGGAGCTCGGGCTCTCGCTGACCTCCTACTTCACCGGGAGCCGACCGTGAAAGGCGCGCTCCTCCTCGCGGGAACGCTCGCGCTCGTCGCGCCGGGCGCCGCGCTCGCCGCGGACTTCCACCCCGAGGACGAGTTCAACCTCCCGCCCTGGGTCAAGATCAAGCTCGGCCCGATCGACCTCTCGATCAACAAGGCCGTCGCCTACCTCTGGCTCGGCACGCTGCTGACGATCCTGCTCGGGATCCTGCTGATGCGCTTCCGCCTCGGTATCCGGCCCGGCCGCCGCCAGACGATCGGCGAGCAGATCTACGAGGTCGCCCAGACGCAGGTCGCCGAGCAAGGCCTGCCCGCGAAGGGGATCGGGCGCTGGTTCCCGTACGTGGCGAGCCTGATGCTCTTCATCTGGGTGATCAACATGCTCGGCTTCATCCCCCTGCCCCTCTCGAACGAGCACTTCCACATCGCGGGCGTCCGGCTGCCGACGTGGGGGATCTACGCGGCGACGGCGTCGCTCTCGGTGACGCTCGCGCTCTCGGTGATGACGTTCGTCTTCACGCACATCGAGGGCGTTCGCTTCAACGGGGCCTGGAAGTACCTGAAGAGCCTGATCCCGGACGTGCCCAAGCCGATGCTCCCGTTCATCGCGGTGATCGAGTTCATCTCGATCTTCATGCGGCTGATCTCGCTGTCAGTCCGTCTCTTCGCCAACATGCTGGCCGGTCACATGCTGATCCTCGTGATGATCGGCCTGATGATCGTGCTCGGCCACGTGTGGCTGGCCCCGGTCTCGGTCGGCGTCGCGACGATCTTCTACATCTTCGAAGTGATCATCGTCGTCTCGATTCAGGCGTTCATCTTCGCCGCGCTCTCGGCGATCTACATCGGCTCGGCGATCGAGCCCGAACACTAGGAGGGAAGCGTGCACGCGTTCTTGACACTCGTAGCGGCGACCAAGCCGCCGATCACCCAAGCAGGCAAGGCGATCGCCTTCGGCCTCGGCGTCGGCCTCGGCGCGGTCGGCGCAGGCATCGGCATCGGCAACATCTTCGGCTCGATGATTCAGTCCGTCGCCCGCCAGCCGGAGTTGCGCGGCGAGCTCCAGGGGATCATGTGGCTCGGCTTCGCGCTCACCGAGGCGGTCGTGTTCTACGGCCTGCTCGGCGGCCTGCTCGCCTTCGTGCTGGTCAAGTAGATGGTCGTAGCAAGCTCGTCGCTGATCAAGGTCACCCCGGGTCTGATGATCTGGACCCTGGTCTGCTTCGCGATCACGTTCTTCGTGCTCCGCAAGTACGCGTTCGGCCCGATCCAGAAGCTGATCGACGAGCGTCGCGACCGGATCCGCCAGTCGATCGAGGAGGCGGACAACGCCCGCGAGGAGGCGCGCAAGCTCCTCGAGGAGCACCGCGGGCTGATCGCACAGGCGCGGGACGACGCGGAGGGGATCCTCGCCGAGGCGCGGCGTGTTTCCGAGTCGCAGCGTGAGCGCGTCCGCGAGGAGACCGAGGCCGACCGGCAGCGGCGGCTCGAGGAGACCCGCAAGCAGATCGAGGCCGAGACGCAGCGTGCGCTCGAGCAGATCCGCGGCGAGGTCGCGGATCTGACGATGATCGCGACCGCGAAGGTGACCGGCAAGCTGCTCGACTCGGCCGACCAGCGTCGGCTGATCGAGGAAGCGATCGGCGAGCTCGACTTCTCGGTGTTGGAGAGGAACGACTGAGTGAGATACGCGTCGCTAACCCTGGGATCGCGGGACAGGATTCATCCTGTCCCGCACGTGGTGTCTTAGTGTCCGTTGTCCACCGCACGTACGCACGAGCCCTCTTCCAGGCGGCGCAGGAGGAGGGTCGCCTCGACACGGTCCGCGAACAGCTCGCGGACTTCGTCGCCGCGCTCGACGACGTGCCCGAGCTGCGCTCCGCGCTCGGCAACCCGCAAATCGACCGCCGCGCGAAAGCGTCGACGCTCGACGCGGTGCTCGCCGACTCCGACGAGGTGCTGCGCAACTTCCTGCGGCTGCTCGCCGAGAAAGGCCGGATCGGGGAGGTCGACGAGGTGCAGCGCGAGTTCGAGCGCCTGGCGATCGCCGCCGAGGGGCAGCTGAACGTCGAGCTGACGACCGCGTACGAGCTCACTGACGACGAGGCCGCGTCGATCCTCGGCCAGATCGAGACCGCCTCGGGACGTCGGGTCCAGGCCAGCCGCAAGGTCGACCCGGAGCTGATCGGCGGCGTCGTCCTCCAGGCCGGCTCGATGCGCCTCGACGCGAGCGTCCGCGGCCGCCTCGAACGCCTTCGCCAAGAACTCGTAACCGGAAGGAGCTAGTCCCTTGAAGCTACGCCCAGAAGAGATCACCTCGATCCTGAAGCAGCGGATCGAGCACTTCGACACCGACACGAGCCTCGCGGAGGTCGGCAGCGTGCTCCAGATCGGCGACGGCATCGCCCGCGTCTACGGGCTCGAGAACGCGGTCGCGCTGGAGCTGCTCGAGTTCGAGCACGGCGTCACCGGGATCGCGCTGAACCTCGAGGAGGACAACGTCGGCGCCGCGCTCTTCGGCGACTGGGAGCACGTCAAGGAGGGCGAGCCCGTCCGCCGCACCGGCCGGGTCGCGAGCGTCCCGGTCGGCGACGAGCTGATCGGTCGCATCGTCGATCCGCTGGGCAGCCCGATCGACGGCGGGCCGCCGATCACGACGACCGAGCGCAGGCCACTCGAGTTCAAGGCGCCGGGCGTGATCGAGCGCCAGCCGGTGAAGGAGCCGCTCCAGACCGGCCTGAAGGCGATCGATTCGATGATCCCGATCGGCCGCGGCCAGCGCGAGCTGATCATCGGCGACCGGACGACCGGCAAGACCGCGATCCTCGTCGACACGATCCTGAACCAGCGCGGTCAGGACATCGTCTGCATCTACGTCGCGATCGGACAGAAGGCCTCGACGGTCGCGCAGGTCTACGAGCGGCTGAAGGACGCCGGCGCGATGGACTACACGATCATCGTCACCGCGGCCGCCTCCGAGGCGGCGCCGATCAAGTGGATGGCCCCCTTCGCCGGTTGCGCGATGGGCGAGCACTTCCTCTTCAACGGCAAGCACGCGCTCTGCATCTACGACGACCTCTCCAAGCACGCGGACGCCTACCGGCAGATGTCGCTGCTGCTGCGCCGCCCCCCGGGCCGCGAGGCCTTCCCGGGCGACGTCTTCTACCTTCACTCGAGGCTGCTCGAGCGCGCGTGCAAGCTCTCCGACGAGAACGGCGGCGGCTCCCTGACGGCGCTGCCGGTGATCGAGACCCAGGCCGGCGACGTCGCGGCCTACATCCCGACAAACGTGATCTCGATCACGGACGGCCAGATCTTCCTCGAGGCCGACCTCTTTTACTCTGGCATCCGGCCGGCGATCAACGTCGGCATCTCGGTGTCGCGCGTGGGCGGCAACGCTCAGGTGAAGGCGATGCGGCAGGTGGCCGGGCGACTGCGGCTCGACCTGGCCCAGTACCGCGAGCTCGAGGCGTTCGCCCAGTTCGGCTCGGAGCTCGACGAGGCGACGCGCTCGGCACTCGCGCGCGGCGAGCGGATGGTGGCGACCCTGAACCAGCCGCAGTACCAGCCGTGGCCGGTCGAGGAGCAGGTCGTCGCGATCTTCGCGGGCATCCACGGCTACCTCGACCCGGTGCCGACGGCGCAGGTGCCGCGCTTCCAGGGCGAGCTCCGCGAGCACCTCAAGGCGGAGAAGACCGTCTACGCCTCGATCGCCGAGCAGAAGGAGCTGACGGACGAGCTCACGGGCAAGCTGCACGAGGAGCTGAAGCGCTTCGCGAACGGCTTCAACGTGCAGGAGGCTGCCGCGCCCGGCTCCTGATCGTGCCCGCTCGTTAAGAGCGGTCAAGATTCCGTAAGCGTTTCCCCCCGGGACAGCCGAACGGTCACGCGTGCGCGTCCTACCTTGTGAGCGCCCACACCTGAGCGGGCGTTTGGGGGGGTCTCCCGCCGACGGCCAGACGGCGGGACCCCCGCCTCTTCGGGCCGGGTCCACGACGGCCGTGTCACATTCGCACGAACCTGCCTCGGTCGGACACGGAAGCCGCGGAGCGTCGGTGACACTTCCGTTCGAGGGACTGTCCCTCGCTTTTGCGGCGGAATCGCGCGCCGGCTGTCCGGAAACCGGCGAGTCCGTGATCGCCATGCCCTCTCGAGCGCTTCGCACCCGAGCGGACACGGCTCCCGGAGAAGGTTCGTGACGGTTCCGTTCGAGGGGCTGTCCCTCGGGCGAAGCACCGCGGCACCGTGACTAGACTGCCGACCGGTGGCGACAGTCCAGGATCTGAAGCGGCGGATCCGCTCCGTCCGCAACACGCGCAAGATCACGAAGGCGATGGAGCTCGTCGCCAGCGCCCGCCTCCGCCGCGCGCAGGCGCGGATCGAGGCGATGCGTCCCTACGCCGACCGGATGCTGGAGCTGATGGTCGGCACCGCGCGCGCTAGCTCGTCCGTCCACGGGCTGCCACTGCTCCAGCGCCGCGAGGAGCAAACAGTCGCCGTCGTCCCGCTGACCGGCGACCGCGGTCTGGCCGGCGCCTTCAACGCGCAGATCATCCGTCACGCCGTCGCCCTCGAGGCACGCCTGCGGGCCGACGGTAAGACCGTCCGCTTCCTCGCCGCCGGCCGCAAGGGCGTCTCGACGCTTCGCTTCCGCCGCTACACGATCGACCAGTCGTGGACGGGCTTCAGCGACCGCCCCGCGTACACCGACGCCCAGGCGATTGCCCACCGCCTCGCCGAGCTCTACACCGAGCACGAGATCGACCGCGCGGTGATCGTCTACAACCAGTTCGAGTCGGCCCTCGTCCAGCGCGTCGTCGAGAAGGACATCCTGCCCGTGCCGGAAGAGGTGCTCGAGAGCGGGGACGACGAGCCGTCCGGCTTGCGCAGCGACTTCATCTACGAGCCCGAGCCGGAGCAGATCCTGACGCGCCTGCTGCCGGTCTACGTCGAGACCGAGATCTACCGTGCGCTGCTCGAGTCGGCCGCCTCGGAGCAGGGCGCGCGGATGACCGCGATGCGGAACGCGTCGAAGAACGCCGGCGAGCTGATCGACAGCCTGACCCTGGCGATGAACCGCGCGCGCCAGGCCGCGATCACCCAGGAGCTCCTCGAGGTCGTCGCAGGTGCCGACGCGCTGACGGGTTAGTCACACGGGCAAACTTCTCCGGCCCCTTCGAGTCTCACCCACCAGATGAACGGCCGGGTCCCGACGGGGCTCTATCTCGCCGTGGGCTTCGGCGCAGTCGCGGCCGCGGTCGCTGCTGTGGTCGTCCTCGTGGCAGGCGGTGGGGGTGGCGGGGCCGATGACCTCGCCGGAGCGAGGCCCGTCCAGGCGCGGGCGACGGTCACTCCGCGGCAGTCGTTCTTCGGCGACACGCTGAACGCCAAGATCGAGGTGCTCGTCGACCGGCAGCGGGTCGATCCGAAGACGGTCCGGCTGGCGACGACGTTCCGGCCGTACGAGCCCGCGTCGAGGCTGGTGCGCGCCCGCAGCGACGGAGGCACCGAGACGCTCCTGACGTACACCGTTCGCCTACGCTGTCTCAGCTCGGTCTGCATCCCGCGGCGCACGCCGACCCTCGTCCAGTTCCCCCGCGCGCACCTGACCTACGACCTGCTGGGCGCGAAGGCCCCGGCGCGGTCGGGACCGGTCGTCTGGCCGGTGCTGCGCGTCTTCTCGCGACTCGACCGGAACGAGCTCATCCCCGGCAACCCCAACTACCAGCCGCCCTGGCGCGCGAACCTGACGCCACCCGACGCGAGCTACGCGATCTCGCCAGGGCTCCTCGGCGGCCTCCTGCTCGGGGTCGCCGGCATCCTCGGCGCCGCGTCGTTGCTGCTCGTGCGGCCGTATCTGCGCCGACGGGTGGCCGAGGCG
>JBBQTQ010000031.1:0-28411 GCA_038213135.1 Gaiellales bacterium | reverse complement strand
TGCCCTACCAGGAGCAGTACGCCCGCGAGCACGGCGGACTGCCGAAGGGCGGCACGACGGCGCTCGACCCGGGCGAGCCGAGCCTGAAGAGCCACCTGACGAACCTTCGAGACGGGCTCGAGACGGTCGGCCGCCACCCGCAGGGCTATGGACTCGGCAACGCGGGCTCGACGGCGGCCCGCTTCGACGTGCCGCTCAAGGCCGGCGAGTCGAACTACACGGAGATCGGGGTCGAGACGGGACTGCTCGGAATGCTGCTCTTCGTCGCCTGGAACCTTGCGCTCCTCCGGCGGCTGATCCGCTCGGGCCGGGGCGAGATCGCCGCCGCGCTCGCCGCGGTGCTCGTGCTCGCGATCCAGACCGACGCGTACGGCGTGCCCTGGCTCGCCTACTGCCTCTGGTGGCTCGCGGGTGCGAGTGTGACGACTTTGCGCCGAGAGTCAGACCTGCCCTAGCGGCGCGCGCACGGCGGGCCTACCGTCGAGCGGATGGGCCGCCGCGCCTCGGTTCTCGAGCTGGTCGTCGTCGGTGCGCTCGCTCTCGTCGCGATCGCGACGCTGCCGCGCTGCATCGAGCGACACGGCCCGCCGGCCGTGCTCGCGAGCTGGCGTCTGACACCGGGCGTCGTCGACCCGCGGGTCACCCAGGCGAACATCCGCTCGACGATCTGCACGCGCGGCTACACGCGGCAGGTCCGCCCGCCCACGACCTACACGTCCGCGCTGAAGGTCCGGCAGCTGCGGCAGTACCGCCTCGTCGGCAGCCCGGCCGGCTACCAGGAGGACCACCTGATCTCGCTCGAGCTCGGCGGCAATCCGACCGACCCGCGCAATCTCTGGCCCGAGTCGCAACCACGTGCCGGCGTGGTAGACGGGATCGAGAACGAGCTCAACCGGAAGGTCTGCGCCGGCGAGCTGAGCCTGCACGAGGCGCAGCTCCAGGAGTCAGCCCTGAAGCATCGCGACGGCTAAGCGAGCAGCGGGCCGACCTCGCCGACGAAGCGCTCGAGCGTCTCGGCGTCATAGGGCGAGGGCAGATCCATGTAGACGTGGCGAAAGCCCAGCTCGACGATGGGGCGCACCGACTCCGCGATCGTCTCGGGCGGCCCGACGAGCCGCGGCCCGCCCCAGCCGCCGTTCCGCTCGCCGATCTCCGCCGCGACGCGCTGGGCCTCATCGACGCTGTCGCGGATCACCATCGAGCCCGATTGCGCGGTGAGCTCGATCTCCGCCGGGTCGCGCCCGACCTCGTCGCACCAGCGCAGCAGCACCTCGAGCTTGTGCTTCACCCGCTCGAGCTCGCCCGAGATATTCCACGCGTCGGCGTACTTGGCGACCGTGTGCAGCGTCTTCCGCTCGCCGCCGCCGCCGATCAGGATCGGCAGGTGCTTCTGGATGGGCGGCGGGTCGTTCCGGACATCTTTGGCGTGGTAGAAGCGGCCGCGGGCGCTCGTCGTCTCCTCGTGGAGCATGCCGCGCATCAGCTCGACCGCCTCGTCGAACCAGTTGAGACGTTCGCCGAAGCCGCTGCCGAACTCGATCCCGAACGCCGTGTGCTCGGTCTCGAACCACGCGCCACCGATGCCGAGGTACGCGCGGCCGCCGCTGATGTGGTCGAGCGTCGTCACCATCTTCGCGGCAAGCGCTGGATTACGGAAAGTGTTCGCACCGACCATCAGTCCGAGCGTGGCCTTCTTCGTCACGCCCGCCCAGGCGGCGAGCGTCAGGTAGCCCTCGAAGATCGGCCCGTGCGGGTCGCCGACGATCGGGTAGACGTGATCCCAGGTCCAGAGCGAGTCGTAGCCGAGCTCGTCGACCCGCCTCCCGACCTCGAGCAGCGCCGGCCAGTCCGTGTACTGGTTCCAGGCGAGGACGCCGAGCTTCATCGGCTGAGTATTACGGTACGGCCATGGCCGGAATCCTCGACCCGCGTGTCGACATCGGCCATGTCCATCTGAAGGTCGCCGACCTCGACCGCTCGCTCGCCTTCTGGCGCGACGTAATCGGCTTCGAGGTCATGTCCCGTCACGGCGACCAGGCTGCCTTTCTCAGCGCCGGCGGCTACCACCACCACCTCGGGCTCAACACGTGGGAGAGCAAAGGCGGCTCGCCGCCGCCGCCCGGCACGACCGGTCTCTTCCACGTGGCGATTCGCTTCCCGGATCGCAAGACGCTCGCGCAGGCCGTGCGTGGCATCGTCGACGCAGGCATCCCGCTCGGCGGCGCGAGCGACCACGGCGTCAGCGAGGCGATCTATCTCGACGACCCGGACGGCAACGGCGTCGAGCTCTACCGCGACCGCCCGCGCGAGGAGTGGCCGCGCACCCCCGAAGGCGAGTTCACGATGCACACGCGGCCACTCGACGTGCACGCGCTCTTGGCCGAGGTTTAGTCGAGACGACGGCGCAGCCGGATGTCGAGACGGGGAGGAGGAGCGCGGCTGGGCCGCGCCGCTCCGGTCTCCTTAGCCTTCGGTAACGGTGCGCTCGAACTGCGGCTCGGCGACCTGGGTCTCCTGGACGCGCTGCCGCATCGTGACGAGGCCGCGTGCGACTCCCGCGAGATAGGTGATCAGGAAGCCGACGCCGTAGAAGTAGCCGATCCAGAGCAGCGCCCGCTTCCAGTCCGTGGTCGCGGCCGGGCCGAAGCCGCCGTCCCAGACCTGGTGGAGGACCGGGCCGATCAGCAGCCAGAGCCCGCAGAGCGCCGCCAGGATGCGGCCGAGGTTGCCGAGCCCCTGAGTCGGCCGGGCCAGGCTGAGCCCACCGACGATCGCGCCGATGCCGGGGATCAAGCTGAGCGTGATGTGCGCTTCGCTGAAGTCCCAGGTACTGCTGGTGTCGAAGCCGAAGCTGAAGTACGGGCCGATCAGCGGCACGAGCGCGGCCCAGAGGCCGAGAATCGCGATCGCTGCGCCGACCGGAACCTCCTTGGGCGACCAGACACGCGTGCGTTGCGGCACCAGTTACATCATGCGCGCGTTGCCGAGTTGTCAAACGCGGAGACGACGAGAGTCAGTCCGTCGAGGCCGCGCACGATCACCTTCTCGCCGGCGTCGGCCCCCTCCTCGCATCGCGCGGCCCAGAGCTCCCCGCGCACGCGAACCCGTCCCTCCGGGCGGCACGCGGACGCGACAGTCGCCTCGGAGCCGATCAGCGCCTCGGCGCCGACCCGAGCCCGTCGCCGCTGCGACCAGCGGAAGCCGAGCACGACCTGCACGATCTCCCAGACGAGAGCGACCAGGATCACGGGCGCCTCCCACGGCGACGGTACGAAGAGGATGGCCAGGACGATCCCCGCCAAGAGAACCATGCGCTATACCTAACTACAAGCCATGGCCAAGACCGTCGAGCAGCTCGAACAAGTCGTGATCCGCTTCTGCGGCGACTCGGGCGACGGCATGCAGCTGACCGGCGCCCGCTTCACGAGCGAGACCGCCGTCCTCGGCAACGACCTCTCGACGCTGCCGGACTTCCCGGCCGAGATCCGCGCCCCGGCCGGCTCGCTGCCGGGCGTCTCCGGCTTCCAGATCCACTTCGCCGACCACGACATCCTCACTCCTGGCGACGCGCCGGACGTCCTCGTCGCGATGAACCCGGCCGCGCTGAAGACGAACCTGAAGGACCTCCGCAAGGGCGGCACGCTGATCGTGAACAAGGACGCCTTCGTCGAGCGCAACCTGACCAAGGCCGCATACGAGACCAACCCGCTCGAGGACGGCTCGCTCGCCGGCTATCAGGTCTTCGAAGTCGGGCTGACCTCGATGACGCTGGAAGCGCTGAAGGAGGTCGACGTTACGAAACGCGAGGCGGAGCGCGCCAAGAATATGTTTGCGCTCGGGCTCATGTCCTGGCTGTTCACCCGGCCGATCGAAGGCACGATCGCCGCGATCCAGACCAAGTTCGCGAAGGCGCCCGAGATCGCCGAGGCGAACGTGAAGGCGATCCAGGCCGGCTACGCCTTCGGCGAGACGACCGAGGCCTTCACCACGTCCTACGAGATCAAGCCGGCGAAGCTCGAACCGGGCCTCTACCGGAACATCACCGGCAACGAGGCGCTGGCGCTCGGCCTCGTGGCGGCGAGCGTCAAGTCCGGCCTGCCGCTCTTCCTCGGCGCCTATCCGATCACGCCGGCTTCGGGCATCCTCGAGGAGCTCGCCGGCTACAAGCACTTCGGCGTCCGCACCTTTCAGGCCGAGGACGAGATCGCGGCGGTCGGCGCGGCGCTCGGCGCCTCGTTCGGCGGCGCGCTCGGCGTTACGACCTCGGCCGGCCCGGGCATCGTCCTCAAGTCGGAGACGATCGGTCTCGCGATCCAGCTCGAGCTGCCGCTCGTGATCCTCGACATCCAGCGCGCTGGCCCTTCGACCGGCATGCCGACGAAGCCCGAGCAGGGCGACCTGCTGATGGTCATGTTCGGGCGCAACTCGGAGTCGCCGGTGCCGGTGATCGCCGCGTCGGCGCCGGGCCAGTGCTTCCACGCGGCGCTCGAGGCAGTGCGCATCGCGCTGAAGTACCGCACGCCCGTCTACCTACTCTCCGACGCCTACCTCGCCAACGGCTCGGAGCCCTGGCTGCTCCCGGATCCGGACCTGCTGCCGGACATCTCGACCGACTTCGCGACCGAGCCGAACGAGGGCGACGACTTCCTGCCCTACCTGCGCGACGAGGAGACGCTCGCGCGGCCGTGGGCGATCCCCGGCACGCCCGGGCTCGAGCATCGGATCGGCGGTCTCGAGAAGGCCGACCGCACCGGCGCGATCTCCTACGACCCGGACAACCACGACCTGATGACCCGCCTGCGCGCCGCGAAGGTCGCCGGCATCGCGCGCGACATCCCCGAGCTCGAGGTCGACGATCCCGACGGAGCCGACCTGCTCGTGCTCGGGTGGGGCGGCACGTACGGCCCGATCGCAGCGGGCGTCCGCCGCGTGCGTAAGGAGGGCGGCAAGGTCGCCCACGCACACCTCGAGTATCTGAACCCGTTCCCGCGCAACACCGGCGACGTGCTCTCGCGTTACTCGAAGGTGCTCGTGCCGGAGATGAACCTGGGCCAGCTGTTGAAGCTGCTGCGGGCCGAGTTCCTCGTCGATGCAGCCGGCTTCAACCCCGTGCGGGGAGTGCCGATGCGCGCCTCCGAGCTCGCCGACGCGATCAGGATGTCGCTGTGAGCACGAACGGCCATCTGACCGCCAAGGACTTCAAGACCGACCAGGAGGTGCGCTGGTGTCCTGGCTGCGGCGACTACGCGATCCTCGCCGCGGTGCAGGGCTTCATGCCCGAGCTCGGGATCCCGCGCGAGCGGATCGTCTTCATTTCCGGGATCGGCTGCGCGGCGCGCTTCCCGTACTACATGGAGACCTACGGCATGCATTCGATCCACGGCCGCGCGCCGGCGATCGCGACCGGGCTGGCAGCGTCCCGTCCGGACCTGTCCGTCTGGGTCGTGACCGGCGACGGCGACGCGCTCTCGATCGGCGGCAACCACCTGATCCACTCGCTGCGCCGCAACGTGAACGTGAAGATCCTGCTCTTCAACAACGAGATCTACGGGCTGACGAAGGGCCAGTACTCGCCGACGAGCCCGGCCGGGAAGATCACGAAGTCGACGCCGATGGGCTCGCTCGACCACCCGTTCCATCCGCTCTCGCTGGCGATCGGCGCCGAGGCGACCTTCGTCGCGCGGGCTGTCGACACCGACCGTAAGCATCTGACCGCGATGCTGCGCCGCGCCGCCGAGCACAAGGGCACTGCCTTCCTCGAGATTTACCAGAACTGTCCGATCTTCAACGACGAGGCCTTCTTCGTCCGCGACAACGAGGAGCCGCGCCTGTACCTGGAGCAGGGCCAGCCGATCGAGGGCACCGACTGGATCCACGACGAGCACGCGGAGGATCCGTCACAGGCGTTCGCGCTCTCGCGATGGACGTACGACGAGAACGGCAAGGTGCCACTGGGAGTCTTCCGAGACGTGCAGCGTCCGGTCTACGACGAGCTGATGGCCGACCAGCTGGAAGCCGCCGTCGCCAAGCGCGGCAAGGGCGATCTCCGCGAGCTCCTGACGAGCGGCGACACCTGGACGATCGCGTAGTTCGTATAGCCTCTGTCCAATCAGGACTATAGCCAGCGGATTCCGCCGGAGCTATACTGCTGTGAGAGCATGACCCGCAAGACGACAATCGTGGTCGACGAGAAATTGCTGGCCGACGCCCAGTCAGTTTTGGGTACGAAGGGGCTCAAGGACACCGTTGATCAAGCCCTGACCGAGATCGTGCGCGCCGCGCGGCGTCGTGAGCTCGCCGACCAGCTCGAACGTGGCGAAGGGCTCGACTTCAGCGAGGAAGTCGCGCGGGCCGCCAGACAGTGGCATACGTAAGCGGGCTGCTTCTTGCCGACACAAGTGCCTGGCACCGGAGCGGCGTGCCGGAGGTGGCCGCGCTCTGGCGTGGTCAGCTCACGGCTGACAGGATCGCCACGACACCCCCAATCCAGCTGGAAGTGCTGTTCAGCGCTCGGAGCGCATCGGATTACGAAGTGACAGCGATGCGGCTGGACGCGTTGCAGCACCTTCCTTGCACAGAACATGCTTGGGCGCGCGCTCTGGAGGTGCAACACGAACTCGCGAACAAAGCTGCGCTGCATCACCGCAGCGTGAAAATCGGGGATCTTCTCGTGGCCGCCGTCGCCGAGCTCGAGGACGCGACTGTGTGGCATTACGACAGCGACTTCGACCGGATCGCCGAAATCACCGGACAGCCGACCGAGTGGATTGCGCCGCGCGGCTCGCTGTAACAAGGCGGACTCCTGCGAGACTGAAAGGCATGACCGAGAAAGCCACATTCGCAGCAGGGTGCTTCTGGGGCGTCGAGGCGGACTTTCGCCAGATCCCCGGCGTCACCGGCACCCGCGTCGGCTACACCGGCGGCCACGCGGACAACCCCACCTACGAGCAGGTCTGCTCGCACAAGACCGGCCACGCCGAGGCTGTCGAAGTGACCTACGACCCCGAGCGCGTCACCTACGACCAGCTCCTCGAGGTCTTCTGGCACGGGCACGACCCGACTCAGCTGAACCGCCAGGGTTGGGACGTCGGCGACCAGTACCGGTCGGCGATCTTCTTCCATTCACCCGAACAGGAGGAGGCCGCGGTCCGCTCGAAGGCCGAGGCCCAGACGAGGAAGCGCAAGCCGATCGTGACCCTGCTCGAGCCGGCGCCGGAGTTCCACGAGGCCGAGGACTACCACCAGCAGTACCTCGAGAAGCGCGGCCGCTCGAGCTGCCACACGGGCCTCGCGGCGAGCTAAGCGGGAACTTTGACCAGCGTCGTTCCGACGGCCGACGGCGGCGGGATCGCGTCGCCTGCCCGCCGTAGACCCTCCAAGTGGAACGCGATCGCCTCCCGCGCGAGTTCCTCGACCTCCTCGCGCGAGTCGCCCGCAACTCCGACGCCGGGCAGATCCGGGCAGTAAGCGCCCCACGCTTCCCCCTGGCGTTCGATCACTACGAGGTACTCAGTCATGCGCCCCTCCGTCGGAGTCCAGCTTGTCGAAGGATATTCAACGCCGTCGCCGGTGGCACATCCGCGCTCCCCTTCCCGGCGACCGTGACCTTGCCGGGCTTCGTTGGGTGCTCGTACTGGCGGTGGCTTCCCCGAGTAGCTGTGAGTCGCCAGCCGTCTTCTTCGAGCCACCGGGTGATCTCCCGAAACTTCACGCCCAGCGATTCTGCGCCGGGGCTGGGCGTTCATGGTGACTTCTCTGTGACAACTGAAGGGCCCCGCGATGAGGCCGGGGCCCGTCAGTCGCGAGTTAGTTCTGCCCCTCGTCCGCCGCCTGATCCGGCGTGGGGACGATTCACTCGACGTGCTCGCAGTTGACGATCCGGTACAGGCCTCGCTCGGCCACGTTCACTCGGGCCGTGTCGTCGCCCGGGCCGCAGTCGAGGAAGTCCCGCTGGTTGTCGTTCGCGAGGGCGTACAGGGTGTCGTCGCCCGGCCCGCCGTAGAGGCGGTCGGCACCCTGGCCGCCGTAGAGCGTGTCGTTCCCTCGCCGCCGGAGATCACGTCGGCTCCGTCACCGCCGTGGACGACGTCGTTGCCCGGCCTGGCGTCGATCTGGTCGGCGCCGTCGGCGCCGCGCACCTTGTCGTCGCCGACGAGGGCCTTGACCAGGTCCGCCTTCGGCGTGCCGACGATCGTGTCGTCGCCGTTCGTGCCGTGGATGAAGGCGGCGCTGGCTGTTCCCGCGAGCACCTCCTGAGTCGGATTGGCCGCGAACGCTCTCGGTCTGGCGCGTGTAAAACCGAGCGCAAACGCTGCGCAGACAGTCGACACCACGGCGATCCCTCCGGAGACGAGGAACGCGAGTAGAGTCCCGCCGCTTGCCGCGAGCCAGCCCGCGAGCAGACCGCCGAGCGCGCCGGTCCCCACGAAGGCGTAGAAGTAGAGCCCGATCACGCGCCCGCGGAGGTGATCCGGCGCTTCGAGCTGAAGCAGCGTGTTCGCATTGGCCGACCAGAGCGTGAACGACAGCCCGCCGACGAAGAGCAGGAGGAGCGACGCGATCACCGAGTGCTGGGGCGCGAGCAGCAGCTGAGATACGCCGAACCCGCCGGCGCCGAGCAGGAGCAGGCGTGTGCTGGCCCGCCCGCGTGTCGCCGTCACGAGCGCACCCAGCAACGCTCCGCCCCCGAAGAACGACGAGAGCAGGCCGAATGTCCCCGGCCCGCTATGCAGCGTCTTCTTGGCGAGCACCGGCAGCAGCACGTTGTTGTTCACCGCGAAGGTGCTGACCATCGCCACGAGCAGCAGCACGACCATGGCGCGCCGCGACTGGCGGATGTACCGGAAGCCCTCCAGGATGCCGCCCCAGATCTTCGGCCGGTCGAACATCTCGATCGGATGGAAATCCGAGACGCGCATCAGCAGAAGCCCGGCGAGCACTGCCAGGAACGAGACGGCGTTGAGTAGAAAGCAGAGTCCGGAGCCGACCGTGGCGATCAGGACGCCCCCGAGGGCGGGCCCGAAGATCCGGGCGCCGTTGAAGAGACCGGAGTTCAGCGCAACGGCGTTCGTCAGCTCCTCGCGACCGACCATCCGGTACGTGAGGGCCTGCCGGGCCGGCGCATCGAGCACCTGCAAGGTGCCCGCGAGGAAGCCGATCACATAGACGTGCCACGGCTGCGCGGCGCCTGCAAGCGTGATCCCGGCGAGCAGGCCCGCCAGCACGAGCATTCCGGCCTGGGTCGCGATCACCGTCCGACGAGGGTCCAGGCGATCGACGATCACACCCGCGAACAGCCCGAACGTGCTGAACGGCAGGAACTGGGCGAGCGCAAGGATCCCGACCGCGACCGCGGAGTGAGTCAGCTGCAGGATCAGCCACGCCTGGGCAATGCGCTGCATCCAGGTGCCGGTCACCGAGACGATCTGGCCCGCAAAAAAGAGGCGGTAGTTCCGGTGCTTGAGGCTTGCGAACGTGCGCCGGTTCAGCGCGAGGAACGCAGCAGTCACTCGTCCTCCTCGAGCAGTCGCGCCAGCGGCTCGATCGACGCATCGACCGCCGCGAGCTCCCCGGGACTGAGCTTCTTCAACCGCGCCGCGAGCCAGGCCGTCCGCCGTGAGCGCACCAGACGCAGGACGCGGTCGCCTGCGTCGGTCAGCTCGAGTCCGACGCGGCGCTTGTCGCCGCCGACCGGGCTGCGCCGCACGAGCCGCGCGGCCTCCAGCCGGTCGATGTGCCCGCTCATGCCGGCCGGCGAGATCCCTTCCTGAGTTGCGAGCTCGCGCACCCCGATTCCCGGAGCGCGCTTGATCGCCACGAGCAGCGAGACCTGCCCGCCGGTCACGCCGAGCGGATGCACCTCGCGCCGCAGTTGGCGCGAGAGCTGCAAGAGGACTGGACGCAGCCGGTTGGCAGTCTCGACGGCGGCGGTGGTAATGGTCTTCGTGGGCAAAGCGGTAATCGTTAACTAGGTTAACAAACTCCGGTTGCCGGCCGTCGGGCGTACGCTCACCCCTCATGGAGGGCAGGCCACAGAAGACCCTCGTCTTGATCCTGGCCCGCGAGCTCGCCTCGACGCTCGCGACGCCCATGTTCATCACCGACGAAGAGGGTCGTTTGGTGTTCTGCAACGAGCCGGCGGAGGAGATCCTCGGTCGCACGTTCGCAGAGCTCGGCGAGATCTCGGCGACGGAATGGGTCGAGCTGTTCACACCGGAGGACCTCGACGGGAACCCGCTGCCGACCGACGAGGTGCCCTCACGGGTCGCGTACGTCGAGCGGCACCCCGCCCACGCGTCACTGCGGATCACCGGCGCCGGTGGCCGGAAGATCGACATCTCGTCGACGGCGTTCCCGCTCTTCGCGCGCGCGAGCGAGTTTCTCGGCGTGATCGCGATCTTCTGGGAGAACAAGGAGTAAGCCTTTGCGGGCGCGGATCTGGGGGTGTCGCGGCTCGCTGCCGACGCCGGGAGAGGACACGCTCCGCTACGGGGGCAACACCTCGTGCGTCGAGCTCGAGCTGGCGGACGGAACCCTGGTCGTACTCGACGCCGGCAGCGGCTTTCGGGCACTCGGGCAGCAGGTCGCGTCCGAGAATCCGCGCCCGATCCACCTCTGCCTGACCCACCTCCACCTCGACCACATCGAGGGGCTCGGCTTCTTCGCCCCGATCTGGCGGAAGGAGACGGAGCTCCACATCTGGGGGCCGCCCTCGCCGGTGCGCGGGATCCAGGCCCGTGTGGCGCGCTACTTCTCGCCGCCACTCTTCCCGATGCAGCTCGCCGACGTGCCTGCACAGCTGCACTTCCACGACGCTCCTACCCGTGGCTGGCGGATCGGCAGTGCCTCTATCCACGCCGACCGCGTTTCGCACCCGGGCCCGACGCTCGGCTACCGGATCGAGGAGGACGGTGCTGTGCTCTCGTACATTCCCGACCACGAGCCCGGACTGGGCCGCGACCTCCGCCGGCGCGAGCCCGACTGGATCTCGGGATACGACCTCGCTTTCGGTGCCGACGTCCTGATCCACGACGCGCAGTACTCGGAGGCCGAGTACGTGAGCAAGCTCGGCTGGGGTCACTCGAGCATCGCCGACGCGGTGGCGTTCGCGCGGGTCGCCGGTGTGAAGCAGCTCGTCCTCGTGCACCACGACCCGCTGCACGCGGACGAGGACGTGGACGCGCTCGGTGAGCGCGCGGCGGAGCTCTGGGGCGACGAAGGCACTCCGCCCCGTCCCGGATTCGAGGGACTGGAGCTCGAGCTGTAACAAGTGTGTGCCGTTTCCGCGTTCGCTCTGGACGCGGAGCTCCTCTTCAGGTTGTCTGGTTGGACAACTACGGGAGGAGGAGCATGAGTGGCAATCGATGGCGACCCGGGCGTGTTTTGCTCGCGGGTCTTGCTCTGGCGGTGGGGACTGGTTCAGCCGCGTGGGTGCACACCGGGCGGGCGGTGACCCCGCCTGGGGCGGCCACGCCGGCTCTCGCGGTAACGCACCTTTCGCCGGCGCTGAGGCTCCGCGGGGAGGATGTCACCCTCCGCTACGGAATCTACTGCGCGGGCGACTCTGCCTGCAAGCCGGCGGGAACGGTGTACGCGCGCGCTGGCGTGTCAGGGGCGTTTCGGGCCTTTCCGCTGCAGCTCGACAAGTCCTCGCCCGTCGGCGAGTGGGTGGCGCAGTTGCCCGCGTCGCTTCGGGACGCCGGCGAGCTCGACTACTACGCCGTGCTGCGGGACACCGTTGGCGGCTCGATGTCGACGATCCCGGCGGGCGGGATCGCTGCCCCGCAGCGGAGCTTCCTGCTCGACTCGCCGATCATCGTCGCGCTCGGAATGCACACGTTCGGCGCGACGCGGGCGGCGGACACGCGCGTCGCAACGGCCGCGTGGGGCTCGGGGCCGGGCGACGTCGGACTCGAGAGCAATCCGGAGCACACCCCGATCGGCGCTTCCTCGTTCGACATCGACCCCGCAGGGGGCGTGCGGATTCTCGACGAGGTACATCACCGCTCGCTTCGCTTTGCCTCGGGCGCGGTCACGGCCACGCCGCTCGCGATCGACGGGACGATCGCCGACATGAGCGTCGCGCGCGACGGATCGGTCTACGTGCTCGAGCCCGAGAACGCCAGCCACGCGATGCCGCTGTTGCGCAGCTTCGACAGCGCGGGGCGGTCGCAGGCGACGACCCAGCTCTCGGATGCGACTGCGGAGGCGGTTCGCATGACGGATGCCGGTCCTGCGACGCTCGGGTATCCGTCCGCGCAGTGGTCCCCGGCCAGCACCGGTGCAGGCCCGAAGGCGCACAGCGCGAAGCCTCAGCCTGGCCTGGAGACGTCTGTCGGGCAAGTGGTCGTCGACCGTACCCAGAGCGAGCTCCGCGTCTCGCTCGTCGACGGCTCGGTCGTGACTCGCTCTTGGCGGATCACGAGTGCCACTCCGCTCGCCGAAGTGCAGCTCGCGCAGCCGCTCGATTCCGGCCGGCTGGTGGTCGTTCTTCGAACGTACACCGACAACGCATCGGAGTTCGTCGCCCTCGTGTTGGGCCCGGCGGGGGTGGTGAAGCAGCTTTCGCTGCCGGCCAACGACTGGGCGGAGACCGCGCCGGTCAGCCGCTTCCGGCTGTCCGGGAGCTCGCTCTTTCAGCTGGGATCCACTTCGGCCGGCGCATTCGTCGACCGCTACGACCTGGGGGTGAACTAGGTGCTGTCCATTCGAGCCATGTCCTTTTCGGGCCTTCTTGCTGCAGTCGCTTTCGCGCTAGCGTCAGTGCTCCTCATCTCGGGCCCGGCCTGGGCCCGTGGAGCCAGCTTCGTGTCAGACAACTGCAGCTCCTTCACGTTCGGATCGCCCACGTCGTCATACACGCGCGCGCGGGCGACCTCGTACGCGATCGTCGCCGTCCAGGAGGGCTACCAGTGGGGCGGCGGCTGTTGGAACGACAACAATCGGGACGACTCGCCCAACGATCCGCCCAGTACCCTTGGAACCGGCGGCGAGGGCCCGGATTGCTCCGGCCTCGTGTTCAAGACCTGGGCTGAAAACGACAACGAGGCAATAGGCGGCTTTTACCTCTGGGGTAAAGCCAACTTCATCCATGGGCACTACATCACGAGTGACTACAAGGCCGGCGCAGGGGCGCCCAACGCAGCCATCTCGAAGACCAACTTGATCCCGATGGACGCCGTCGCCAGCAGCACGCACATGGCGCTGTACTACGGGACCATGCAGGACGGCACCGACCTGTTCATCGAAGCGAAAGGCGAGGCCTATGGGACGAACGTCTGGGTTCGCACCTATCGCGGCGACTACCGGTACGGAGGCGTCCGGCGAGTGGGCTGGACGGGGTGAGGCTTGCGCTCGTAGCGGTTCTGGCCACGGCCCTGGTGGGAGCAGGGCCGGCGCCCCACCGCCTCGCGGACGGAAGCTCATCGCCACCCGCGCCGGCTGTCCTCCGCGGAATCGCAAGCACGGTCGTGATGAGCAAAGTGGTTGCACCGACGCTCGCAACGTCGTGCAGCGCCTTCTACGCCTCCGATCTGCATGGCCGCGGCCTCGGACAGGTCGTCGAGCGGGTCGACACGAACGTCGTTTCCGTGGCGTTCCGTCCGTTCCTGAGAGGCAGGCCGGATCGTTTCCTGTACGGATGCGATGCCGTCGGCCCCGGGAAAAAGTGGTGTGCCTACCCGGTCGGGCAGTACACGAAGGACCGTGGCAAGCGACTTGCAGACGCCCGTCTGGGCGTCTTGTGCGGGAACGAGAAGATCGCCTCCGCATGGGTGGAACCGGTTCCTGACGCGGCGTGGATTGCGGTTGCAGACTCCGGATACACGGAGCTCTACCCGGTGACCCACAGCCTCCCGGTACGCATCAGCCGACGCTTCGCTCGGCTGTCGGTCACCACGACCTTCCGCATCGCCGAGTACTCCCTGGGTGGAACGCTGCTCAAGCGCTGGGTTCTTGTCACGGCGGTCGCCGGATGAGCCCTTTCCTTCGCTACGATCCGCGGCGAAATCAGAACGTAGTGCGGTTGCGCTTCATGCCTTCCCTACGCGTTCATGAGTACCGAGGGAGGTGTTTCAATGGCAACCGGAACCGTGAAGTGGTTCAACGACTCCAAGGGTTACGGCTTCATCAAGCCGTCCGACGGTGGCGCTGACCTGTTCGTGCATCACACGGGCATCTCCGGCAGCGGCTTCAAGTCGCTGACCGAGGGCGCGACGGTCGAGTTCGAGGCCACCGAGGGCCCGAAGGGTCCGCAGGCGACGAACGTTGTTCAGATCGCCGGCGAATAGCCGATTGCGTTTCGCGGGCGGCCTCCGGGCCGCCCGTTCCTTCTCTAGGGCTTCGCGATGATCGTCGCCAGGAAGGCGAGGACGTCCTTCTCCTGCTGCCCGCTGACGAGGTGGGGCGGCATCGTGCCGCCGCCGTTGTCGATCTGCGCCTTCACCGCCGCGATCGGGATCGCAAGACCCTGCAGCTTCGGACCGATGCCGCCGCCCTTGCCGCCGGGGCCGTGACAGGCAGCGCACGTCTGCTCGAAGACGATCCCGCCCTGGTAGGAGTCGCCGAGCACGACGTTGCTCCCGGCGATCTTCGGCACTCCGGGCTTCGCCAGATGGAACTTCGAGAGCGTGAACGCCGCCGCCGAGAAAGCCACGAACAGCAGCGCCGGGACCAGCAGTAAGCGGATCCAGGGCCGCGACTCGGGCCGCTCGGGTCTAGACATGCCGCGATCGTAACGAGTAGGCTCGCCGCCGAGAAACCGTGCTCGCCAGCGTCAGCTCGACCTACACGGACGTCATGACGTCCGTCTTCTCCTCGGCGATCGCGGGGAAGGCGTGGTTCGCGTCCGCAGCCGTCGTCTTCGCAATCGTCCAGGTCTCGACCGGCGCGCGCATCTTCGGGAAGCTGAAGCGGTTCATCCCGATCGGCTACCCCGCACTCGGGCGGATCCACCGCTGGTCGGGTCGCCTTGCGTTCCTTTGCACGCTCCCGGTTGCCTTCCACTGCATCTTCATCCTCGGCTTCCAGACGCAGAACGCTCGCGTGCTGGCGCACTCGATCTTCGGCTCGTTCGTCTACGGCGTCTTCGCGGTGAAGATCTTCTTCGTGCACGACAGCAAGCACCCGAAGTGGGTGCTGCCGGTGCTCGGTGGCTCGCTGTTCGCGGTGCTGGCGGCGCTCTGGGGCACCTCGGCGTACTGGTACTTCACGAACGTACGCTTCGGCTTCTGAAAGTCCTTCGTAGAACGCACGGCTAGAGCATGTAGGGCGGAACGAGGTAGCGGAGCGTAACCGCCGTCCACTGGGCTGCTCGCACCGATACCGATCTCTCCTGCTCCTTCGTCTTCGGCACCTCCGCGCGGAGGATGTACCGGCCCGGCTGGAGCGTGATCGTAAAACGTCCTCTCTCGTCGGTTCGGTCCCGGCCGATCGGTGAATTTGCTCCCACTGCGAATGCATCGACGGCGACGTTTGTCCCCGCGAAGTCGCAGCGGCGTGTGTCACCGACACGCGCCGGGCCAGGACAACCGTGCGAGAGCCGCAGCACGCCCTTGACGCCGCTCGACGCACCACCATCTGCGGGCATCGTCGCGACTGAATACATCGACACGACGACAACGAAGAGAGCGCACCTCACGTCAGTGACTGTAGAGAAACAGAGCTCCCCCGCGATTGCGGCGTCGGCCGAGCTTCCCTGTCTTACCTCCAGTCGGGGCAGGAATGCGAGGGCAAACACGGGAGCGACGGGACTCGAACCCGCGACCTCCGGCGTGACAGGCCGCGTAGGGGGCGCCACGATCCTCCACGGGATGACTCGGAAGAGCCCGAATAGCAGGGACTTCGCCGACCATGGATCGCTCGCTGTCATGACGTGCCACGCCTTTACCCGATGGCCCCGCCCCATCCTGGCCCCATCGCTTCGTCGTCTGATGAGACAACTGTGGCGGCAGAGTCACAGCCGCGCTTTACTCCGACAGCGGCGCCTCTTCGCGGACCCGCACCAGCGCCCCTTGGAGTGGACGGACCTGCTGCACGTAGAAGTCTCGCCCGAGAATGTCCGCGAACGCATCGCCGACGATGATGATCACCTCTTCGAGCAGTTCGCCCGCGTAGTCCACCTGGCTTCCCCGATTGCGTGCGTCGGGGTGAGGGCCGTATGCGAAGCGGCGGAGTGCCGGTGCCATCGACTCTGCCATGACGGAGCGCTGATGGTGGCTCCCGTCGGAGAGCAGGCCGTAGATCTGTCGGCCTAGCTCGACGATATCGCCGCCCTCAGGTTCGACGCCCGCTTGCACCATGCGTTCGAGCGCAAGCCCTTGCTTGCGGCGCTGCACGTCGCGGGCCTCACGAGGGCGGATGTACTCGCCGCCGAGCCAGCGCCGGACGACATCTTCCTCCTCATGGTACGAGAGCGCCGAAAGCAGCTGCGACGCCTCGTGAAGCGACCGCAGTGTTCCGATCGCCTCGGACGCGAAGCCACCGCACAGGTCGTGCAGGAGAACGTTGCTGATCGCCAGGCATCGGCCGCTCATTTCCCACACCGCCGCCCAGCGCGTGTTTGCGCCGAGCTCGATGTCGGTGTCGTCGGCCAGCGCGCGGTGCGCGGCGATCAGCGCATCCACCGATTCTTGATAGACCGCGATGTGCCTGTCGATGCGCGGTTGAAGCTCCGCGTCGAAATGCGCGGCCTGCGCATCTGCGATCTCGCGCAACGCAGCAACCTCAGACGGAAGCGGCCGGGCATTAATCGGCGGCTCGAGGTCGGGGAGCGGACCTGCCTTTTGGTTGTCGTTGTCCCTCATGTACCGAGGATAGAGCCGTAGTGGGCAGCGACCGGACCGCCGCCCTCACAAGGCGACGACGGGCGAACCCGGCCTGGTACTCCCGGACGCGGGAGGGCCGCGCGCCTCTTGCCGGGAAGAGCCTGCTGCGGGAAGCTTCGATTCGATGCGCTACTCCGACAACAACATCGAGGACTGGGACTTCCGCCACTGCGCCCACGACGACCCCGACTACGACGTCGAGGCTCACCTGTTCTTTGGAACCCACTTCACAACGGCTGTTGCCGTCGACGCGATGCGTGTGATGGTCATCACGACCCTCATCGACAAAGGCATCGCCACCGTCGAGGAGGATCGGCAGCACGTCCGTCTCATCCCAGAGGGCGACGCCATCCTCCTAGGGTGGAAGAGCGGCGCGAGTCGATGGACTCAAGAGGGGCGGTTCGAGCGCAAAGTGGTAGAGGCCCTGCGTCGCGAGAACCAGAAGTACGGGAGACTGCGCGTGACGATCCTGCCGCCGCTCCCGGGGTTGCGCGCGAATCAAGAGGACGACGCGGAGAACGAGACAATTCGCGAGGAGAGTTCAGCGCCCTCGGTCCATGGCGAGGCGTCGAACGGCACGGCGGCCGCGATAGGCGACCCGAGCAGAGACCGTGGCGAAGAGCAGCCGACCGAACCTCCCCGGCAACCGCGCGATACTCCTCGTGCCGTGACCGTACTGAATGGCGAGTTGTTCGACCAAGATCCCGAGCACGAGGCGTACTGGGCCGCCGTTACCGACGTTTTGCACGACGGCGATCGCGGGGCGATCCCGGACATCGCTAGGCAGATGTCGCTCAACCACCTTCAGCACATGTTGACGCTCCAGGGAATCGGTTCGTTCGAAGCGTGGGTGCGCGACCTAGCAGAGTCGTTTGCGGACGCTTACTTGCTCGCCGGTGCCGAGGACTGGGACTTCGATCCCGACGCCGCGAAGGAACTGATCGACGATTGCATGCTGGCGGTCAACCGGGGCCGACTTGCTGTCGGCTCGGACGCCATCACATCGGTGGAGCCCTCCACGTGGCTTTCGCTGATTCTTCTCGGGCTGCGCTCCGATCTCGATGAGTGGGAACCGCTCAACAGTTACGTCCGCTTGCAGGATGCATGGCAGCGTCTCGACTGGGTCTTCCCGACGTACCTTGCGGTGGGCGAACACATCGCGCAGCTGCGCTCCGAGGAGCGCGAGAGTTGGCGAAGTGCAAACCAACTCGCCTGGCAGGACGGTATCGCGCTATTTCTCCTCCACCAACTCGGGTTGCTGAGTGCTGAGTCAGGAGAGCGCACGTTTGGCGACGACGATCGGCCGCTCTCGGGTGCGCTCTTCGAGCTCGATCCGCAGCAGTACCGGCTCAGGGCTGCTCAACTCATGCAAGCGACAGCACAGGCCGTCCCCGATGTCGCCAGGGAGATCTACGCGGGACTCATCGGTCCGTTCGTCGAACAGAGGCTCGCACGCGACTATGGTCAATGGCTGCGTGACACATTCGAATGCGGCTACGTGCTCTCTGTCTCGGAGACGTGGGAGGGACTCGATGAAGACAACCTGCGCCAGCTGATCGACGAAGGGCTCCGGCGGGTCATCGCCGAAAAAGACAGTCGCGATCCGGATCTCCTGATCAATGATCCGGAGTACCGGATCCGAAACGTCTCGTACGGGATCATGGGCGACATGCCGTATTTCGCGCCGCTCACCGACTACCTCGGGAAGCAGGATGCTTTCACTCGGATCGGTGGACTCGGCGACGTGATGCTGACGAACGTGCTGAACGCCGGTGGGATCAAGCGGCGGCATGTGTCCAAGCTGCAATCGCCGCTGTATATGTCGTTCATGCTCGGCGTCAGCGTCGGCTTGCTCGACCAACTCGGGGAGGTGCCGCCGACTATGCCGGAACGCCTCCCCTAGTCGCGGCTGACGCGTTGGGTTCTCTTGCGCTACGCGAGTCCGTGCCGCTGGAGGAAGGCTCGGGCGTCCTTGAGCAGCATCAGCAGGTGGAGCGGATCGGTCGGCGACTCCTCGAAGCCGTACTGCATGTACCACGACTTCGCGGTGTCGTGCTTGGCGTGCACGAGGAGGACGCGGGCACCGATCGCCTCTGCCGCCTCCAGACAACGGAGCAGGACGTCCTGGAGAAGTGAGCGGCCGAGCCCGGCGCCCTGGTGCCCGCGATCGACAGCGAGCCGGGCGAGAAGGATCGCCGGTACCGGCCTCGCCCGCGGCTGACCCTTGAGCGCTCGCGCGCTCGCCTCGTCCGGGGCGACCTGCGCCGCCGCGAGCGCGTAGTAGGCGACGACCTTCTCCCCGTCCTCTAGATGCTTGATCGGTAATTGACGGGTGGTACCGTGATCGCCGGGTGAGGACCAGTCGCAGGGGTGTCGAAGGTCGGCGGTGTCTGTAGCCCGTCGACCTGGAGGCCAACGTGCGCGCCGACCTCGACACCCTGTTGATCGCAGTCTATTGCGCTGCTTGCTCGCTTTTTCCTGCGCCGGAGAGACGCGGCCGCGGCCGCCCGCAGCGGACGACCGACAACGAGCTGCTCTGTCTGATGGTCGCGCAGATGCTGCTCGGCCAGCCCAGCGATCGCCGCTTCCTGAGAGTTGCCGAGCGGCGACTCGCCCAGCTCTTCCCGCAGCTGCCAAGCCAGTCGCGCTACAACGAGCGCTGCCGGCAGCTCGCTCCCAAACTGGTCACGCTCTGGCGGGCGATCGCCTGCGAGCTCCCCGGCTTCCACGACTCGCTCAGCTATATCGACACGACCCCGCTGCCCTGCGGACAGAGCGTGCAGACCGTTAACCACTCCGAGCTGGCGCCCTGTGGTGCGGCTTCGGCTACTGCGCCGCCCACTCCCGCTTCTTCTGGGGGATGCGGCTCGTGCTCTGGTGCGGCCCCGACGGCTGCGTCCGCGACTTCGAGCTCGTCCCCGCCAACGCGCCCGAGCGCGAAGCCGTGCTCGAGCTGCTCGAGCGGCAACCGCCCGCCGGCCAACTCGTGATCGCCGACAAAGGCTTCGCCGGCCGCGACTTCGAACACGCCGTCTACGAACTCGGAGCGCTACTCCTGAGGCCGAGCCGAGCCGACGAGCCGCACCGGCAAACCCCGCCGATCGGACGAATACGCCAGCGGATCGAATCGATCGTCAACTCGCTCAAAGACCAACTCCGGCTCGAACACCACCTCGCGAAGACCCCAGCCGGACTCGTTTGCCGCATCGCCGCCCGCATCCTCGCCCTCAACGCCGCCATCCACCTCAACTGGCAACTCGGCCAACCACGCCGCGCCCTCACCGCCTACGCGCATTAACCGATCAAGCATCTAGGGACCTCGCTCGAATCGCTCGAACGGCGGTGGGTTAGCTGAGACCGAGGGACAGGCCTGGTTTGTAGGCCTGTCCCTCACCTCACCTACTAGGGTCGAAACCGCATGGCCTTGCAAGTCCTCCTCTTCTGCGGATGTCTGGCGGTCAGCATCGTGGCCAGCCTCGTTTTCGGGCGTCAGCTCGACCGCGTCAGCGATCGCCTGCGACTCTCGGAGGGCCTGCACGGGATCCTGACGGCGCTCGGTGCCGACGCGCCAGAGGTCTCGACGGCGGTGGCGGCGCTCTTGGCGAGCCATGCGAAGCTCGGCGTTGGCGTCGTGATCGGGTCCAACGTGTTCAACCTCGCCGCTCTGCTCGGGCTCAGCGCGATCGTCGCTGGGCAGGTTCGGGTTCATCGGCACGGCTTGCTCTTCAACGGCGGGGTCGCGCTGCTCGTCTTGGCCGTCGCGACCCCGCTCGTGCTGGGCGCGATCGGCGCGCTCGTCGCGACGCTCCTGCTGGCTGCGATCCTGATGCCCTACGTGTACCTCCTCTCGATCAGTCCGGCGCGCATCCAGCGGGTCGCGCCCGCGCTCGCGGTCGCGGTGCGCGAGGAGGTGGAGGATCTGGAGACCGGTGGGCAGCAGCGTCCGGCGACGCTCGGAGACTGGTTCACGGTCGGCGCCTCGCTCGTCGCAATCGTCCTGGCGAGCATCGGGATGGTGCACGCGGCGACCTCGCTCGGCCGGCGCTGGGGGATTTCCGACCTGATCGTCGGCACGCTCGTGCTCGCGGTGCTGACGAGCCTGCCGAACGTGATCACCGCCGTCCGCCTCGCGCTCCACGGGCGAGGGGCGGCCGTGATCAGCGAGACGCTGAACAGCAACAGCCTGAACGTACTCGCCGGCATCGCGATCCCCGGCCTCGTAGTGACGCTCGGCGCCGCCTCGGGAGCGGCGGTCTTCTCGGCGTGGTGGCTCGTGGCTCTCACGCTGCTCGCGGTCGTCGTCGTCTATGCGCGTCGAGGCCTGAGGCGCAGCGACGGCGTCGCGCTCCTGCTTCTCTACGGCGTCTTTGCCGGAGTGATCGCCTCGCGATGAGCACCTACGACCGCCTGGCCGGACTGAGGCTCGAGGTCGAGAGCTGTGAGCTCGAGCCGCTCGTCCGCGACGTCTCCAGCGCGTTCACGCGCCACACGACGGTCGTCCGCCTGCGCGGCGGCGGCGAGGAGGGCGTCGGCGAGGACACGACCTACGACGGCGACCCGCAGCGCCGGTTCCAGGAGAGCGGCCCGGGACGCGAGCTCGCCGGCTCACACACGCTCGATTCGTTCTCGGCGCTGCTCCGGGACGTCGAAAGCCATCGCCGCTGGGCCTTCGAGAGCGCGGCGCTCGATCTCGCGTTGAGGCAGGCGGGCCGCTCGCTCGCCGAAGCGTTCGGTCGCGAGGCTCGCCCGGTTCGCTTCGTCGTCTCGCTCCGGCTGCCCGACCCACCCTCGCTCGACCGGATCAACAACCTGCTCGCGCACTATCCGGGAACGCACTTCAAGCTCGACCCGACAAGCGCTTGGAGCGAACGGCTCGTCGGCGAGCTGGCAGCGCTTCAGGCTGTCGAGGTGGTCGACCTCAAGGGCGTCTACAAGGGCACGATCGTCGACCAGCGCCCGGACGCGCGCCTCTACCGGCTCGTCGCCGAGGGCTTCCCCGAAGCGTGGATCGAGGATCCGGACCTGACCGAGCCGGCCGCCGACGCGGCCCTCGAGCCGCACCGGGATCGGATCACCTGGGACGCGCCGATCCACTCGGTCGCCGATATCGAGGCGCTCCCGTTCCCGCCCCGGATGCTGAACTTCAAGCCGTCGCGCTTCGGCAGCGCCCGGTCGCTGCTCGATGCTTACGACTACTGCGAGGCGGGCAGCATAGGCATCTACGGAGGCGGACAGTTCGAGCTCGGGCCGGGGCGCGGTCAGATCCAGTACCTCGCATCGCTCTTCCACCCGGACGCTCCGAACGACGTCGCGCCGAGCGCCTACAACGACCCCGTACCCGGCCCCGGACTCGCGACCAGCCCGCTCCCGGCGGAGCCCTCCGCGACCGGTTTCCGGTTCGGCGAGTTGCGATGAGCACTTTCGCGGCGTACCTTCCCTAGCAGTCGAATGTTCGTCCACGAACAGCTGGACCCGAGCGACCGGTTTCGCCAGCGACGCCGGCAGGCCCTGATCAAGCGACGGCGACGCCGGGCGCTCGCGATCACCGTGCTGCTGCTCGTCGGCGCCGCGTTCGGCCTCGGCACGACCTTCATCGGGCACGGCAGCCCTACGACTGCGTCCAAGCCGGCGCAGACCCGCCACCGCCACGGCCGGGTCACGCGTGCGGTTCCGACGGAGGTACGCGGAGTCCACGTGACGATGGCGCTCGCCTCGCTGCCCGGCAAGCTCGACCAGTACCTCGCGCTCTCCGCCTACGGGCTGAACACGATCGAGCTCGACGTGAAGGACGAGAACGGCAAGGTCGGCTTCGTCTCCTCGGACCTGCCGCCGCTCGCCGCCAAGGTCGGCGCGGCGCGGCCCTACTACGACGTGCACACCGCCGTCGAGAAGGTGCACGCACGCGGCATGTACCTGATCGGCCGCGTCGTCGTCTTCGAGGATCCGACGCTGACCACGGCACGGCCGGACATGGCGCTCCAGAACCCCGACGGCTCGACCTGGAAGAACAACTCGGGACTCGGTTGGGCGAACGAGTACGACCCGCGCGTCTGGAGCTACGTCGTCGGGATCGCCAAGTCAGCCGCCGGGGCGGGCTTCGACGAGATCCAGTTCGACTACACGCGCTTCCCGAGCGACGGCGACATCTCGAAGATCGTCTACCGCTACAGGCGCCCGGAGCTGAAGGCGCAGACGATCGCGCGCTTCCTCCGTTACGCGCGCTCACAGCTGCACCCGCTCGGCGTGCGCGTCGGGGTCGACGTCTTCGGGCTCGCGGCGACGCACGACCTCGGGATCGGCCAGGCACCGCGGCTGATCTCGAAGTACGTCGACGACATCAGCCCGATGGCCTATCCGTCCCACTACGGGCCGGGCGAGTACAACATCCAGGATCCCAACGCCTATCCCGGCCGAATCGTGGCGCATTCGCTCTACGACTTCCGTCGTAAGTTGCGCGGCCGCAAGACGCACCTCGTCCCGTGGCTGCAGGACTTTTCGCTCGGCAAGACCTACGGCCTGATCGAGGTGACCGACCAGATCGCCGCCGCCCGGCGCCAGCACGCGGGCGGGTTCTTGCTCTGGAATGCGGAGGGCATCTACACGCTCGACGCCCTCAGCGGCCCGTCCCGCTGAGATGAGCCAGCAGCGTGACGTCGCCGTCGTCCTCTCGGGCGGGGGCATGAACGGTCTGCTGCTCGAGATCGGCTTCCTGAAGCGCCTTCGCGAGAGCCCGCTCTGGCCACGGATCGGCTGGATCTTCGGCAGCTCTGCCGGCGCCGTGAACGGCTGCATGGCCGCGCTCGACGAGCTGGACCGGCTCGAGGAGTTCGTGCTCGGCCTGCAGCCGCAGGACACCTTCCGCGCGAACCGGCTCTGGCGTTTGCCGCTGACCGGGACGCATGACTACGTCCTGCCGCGGACGATCAGGGAGCGTCTCGAGGACCCGCTTCAGCTGGCGAAGCGTCTCGCCGCGGCTGAGGTCGAGCTGATCGTGATCGTCACCGACGTCACCCAATGGCAGGACGAGGAGGAGACCGAGCAGGGGCGGCTCTTCGAGCGTGCGTATTCCTCGCACGAGACGCCGCCCCAGACGATGGCCGAGGCCGTGCTCGCCTCTGCCGCGATCAGCTCGCTCGTGCTGCCCCTCGTCGTCGGCGACCGGGTCGCGACCGACGGTGGCTGGGTGCGCAACTTCCCGCTCGGCTACGCGTACGCGCGCCCCGAGGTGCAGGAGATCGTCGCGTTCCGCTACGAGGGCCGCTATCCGATCATGGGGCTCGGCGCGCTGCGCGACCTGGCGCGGCGGCTGCGCCGCTACTCACGCGTACCGCCCGTGAAAGCGCTGATCCGAGAGCTCGAGGAGGCGGAGGAGCGGGAGGCTCGCGGCCAGCCGGCCCACATCGTCGACATCTTCTCCCGGCTCTCGCGGGTGACGATGATCCGGAACACGCACGTCGAGGAGCTCGTCGCCCAGTGGCGGGAGGAGTCCGTCCGCGAGCTGGCCTCGCTGCGCGAGGACGTGCGCAGGCTCGCAGCGGACGAGCCCGAGCTCGCCGAGCGGATCGAGGCGCGCTTCAAGTCGGCGAGCTTCCCGTTCGCGCACGACAGGCTCGTTCCCCGGATCACCGTCGCGGCGGGGGTCGCCGACGACATCAGCCTCGACCCCGGGTTCAGGAACCCGCGCGAGTGGACACTTGCCGCCAAGCAGCAGCTGATCGATACCGGCTATCTGCTCACGGATTCCAAGCTCAGCGCGGATTCCAGCGGCTGAACCGCCCAAACAGTTTCTTTACAGCGGCCTTATTCCGCTCCCATTCGGGAAGAGCTACCGTGAGAACCGATGCGGAAGCGTGTTTTCCTGGGGTTTCTTCTTGTGCTGCTCGCGGCAGCGCCGGTTGGCGCCTCCGCCGAGCAGCACAAGCCCGGAGACCCGGCGGTCGCCACGAGCGACGGCTGCCTCGTCGTCAAGCAGGGCCAGGGCACGATCACCGTTCAGGGCAAGGGCGGCATCTTCGGCCGCTTCGACCAGGGCCGCGTCGAGATCACGGATCTCGCACCGAAGGACACGAGCGTGCCGAAGGTGTTCGGCGCCGAGGACGTTGTCCAGCTGAACAAGAACAAGATCCGCTACGTAGGCTCGGACGTGCGTTTCCGCTTCACGGGCGGCGGCTCGTTTAGCGTGACAGTGACGGCGATCGGAGTCGACATGAGCGCGATCGGTTCCGGCACCGCGAGCCTCGATGGCTCGTTGTTCGCGAGCCCCGGCACGTACTCGGTGGACAGCGCCAGCTTCTGCGCCAAGAACTTCGTCTCTCTGCCGGACAAGGCGCTCACCTTCAAGCTCGGGTCGGGGTAACCGGCCTCTGTGGCATCCTGATCCCGTGGCTCAAGCGGGAAGCGGGAACGTTCTGGTGGTCGAGGACGAGGCGTCGATCGCCTCGTTCGTCTCGCTGTACCTGAAGAACGCGGGCTATTCGGTGCGCACGGCCGCGACCGGCGGGGATGCGCTGGCCAACTTCGCGGCCGAGACTCCGTCGCTGATCGTCCTCGACCTGATGCTGCCGGACATCGACGGCATCGAGGTCTGCCGCCGGATCCGCAAGAGTTCCGATGTCCCGATCCTGATGCTGACCGCGCGCGACGAGGACGTCGACAAGATCATCGGCCTCGAGGTCGGTGCAGACGACTACCTGACGAAGCCGTTCAACCCGCGTGAGCTCGTCGCCCGCGTCAAGTCGATCCTCCGCCGTGCGGCTCCCGAGCGGAAGGTCGAGAGCAAGCAGATCCGGCACGGCGACCTGCTCGTCGACGCCGGCCGCCGCGAGGTGCGGGTCGGCGAGGAGGAGATCCAGCTCGCTCCCAAGGAGTTCGACCTGCTCTGGGAGCTGCTCGACCACCGCGGGCTCGTGCTGACGCGCGACCAGCTGCTCGAGCGCGTCTGGGGCTACACCTTCGCGGGCGACACTCGCACGGTCGACGTCCACGTCCGCCAGTTGCGGCGGAAGCTCGGCGAGGCGTCGCCGATCGTGACCGTGTGGGGAGTCGGTTACAAGGTCTCCCCGGCGCGGGACAAGGCACCAGCCTAGGCGGATGTTTCGGTCGCTCCGGTTCCGCCTGCCGGCGCTCTTCGTGGCCGGCATCGCGGTGGCCGGGATCGTGTCTGCGGCGATCGCGCTGCGGCTCTTCCAGAACTACACGCACGACCAGTCGCTGAAGGAGCTGCGGCGGGAGGCGACCGGGCTGACGCAGCTCTACGCCGAGCAGGCGATCCAGGCCAACGAGTCGGGCAGCAGCGGTGCGAACCTGATCGGGCCGCAGCTCGAGAAGGCGACCGGCGACCGGCTCTTCTACGTCGGCCTCCCGATCATCCCGGGTCAGGCCTCGGGGCTCGCGTCGCTGCCGAAGGACGTGATCCACTGGCCCGAGCTGCGGCAGGGCAAGGTGGTGACGTTCGAGTTCACGCCGCCGCACGAGCATCGCCGCCTGCTTGCCGTCGCGCAGCCGCTTCGCTTCGAGAAGAATGGTCCGACCTTCGGCGCGCTGATCGTCGCGAAGCCGCAGACGGCGCTTCGAAACGCCTGGCTGACGCTGATGAAGTTCCTCGGCTTCTCGCTGCTCGGTGGCGTGCTCGTCGCCGGCGCGATGGCCGCTTACCTCTCGCGGCGGATCACCCGGCCTGTGCTCGGCCTCTCGAAGGCGGCCGACCAGATCGCGGCCGGGCTGCGCGACGTCGCCGTGCCCGAGGTGCCGGGCGGCGGCGAGATCGGCCACCTCGCGGAGCGCTTCAACGAGATGGCCGTCCGGATCCGCGAGGCCGAGGAGCTGGAGCGCAACTTCCTGATGACCGTCTCGCACGAGCTGCGCACGCCGCTGACGGCGATCCGGGGCCACGTGCAGGCGATGCTCGAGGGCCTCGCGGAAGATCCGGACGCGCGCCAGGAGTCGCTGGGCGTCGTCGCTGCCGAGGCCGCGCGCCTCGAGCGGCTCGTCGGCGACGTGCTCGATCTCGCCAAGCTCGATGCGCGCCGCTTCACGGTCCTGCACGAGGAGGTCGACATGGGGCGGGTGCTCGACCAGGCGTACGCCTCGTTCGGCGAGGAGGCGCGGCGGCGCGAGATCGACTACAAGTGCGACGTGAGCGCGCGGCCCGTGATCCTCACCGACGGCGACCGGGTGCTCCAGATCATCTCGAACCTGCTCGCCAATGCGTTCCGCTGGACGCCTGACGGCGGCCGGGTCGAGCTCGCGCTCGAGGCCGAGAACGGAACGGTGGCGGTGAAGGTCGAGGACACGGGGCCGGGGATTCGCGACGACGAGCAGGAGCGCGTGTTCCGGCCGTTCTTCACGCGTGACGGCGGCGGCACGGGGCTCGGGCTGGCGATCGCGAAGGAGCTGGCATCGGCGCTCGGCGGGAGGATCGAACTCCAGAGCACGCCCGGCAAGGGCAGCCGCTTCGCGCTCGTCCTGCCGGCGACACTGTCCGTCTAGTGGCCGTCGCCCAGCTAGCCGTCGCCCCGCGGGGCGCTCCCCGGGCCGCGCTCGTCGCGATGCGGCCGCGGCAGTGGTCGAAGAACCTCCTGCTCTTCGCCGGACTCGTCTTCGCGGCCAAGATCGGCGACGGCGTCCGCTGGGCGGAGGCGATCGGCGCGTTCGTCGCGTACTGCGCCGCTTCGAGCGCGGCCTATCTCCTCAACGACGTGCGCGACGCTCCGGCCGACCGGCTGCACCCGATCAAGCGCGATCGCCCGATCGCCCGGGGGGAGCTCGCCGCGGGCCGTGCGCTCGTG
This sequence comes from Gaiellales bacterium, assembly GCA_038213135.1. GTDB lineage: Bacteria > Actinomycetota > Thermoleophilia > Gaiellales > Gaiellaceae > JBBQTQ01. The sequence goes on along the minus strand of JBBQTQ010000031.1, from coordinate 801 downwards.
CTCGCGGGCGGGCTCGCCGCGTTCGCGCTGGCGGTCGCGGGCGCGCTCGACCCGTGGTCACTCCTCTTCATGGCCGGCTTCCTCGGGTTGCAGGTTGGCTATTCGGCCGGGCTCAAGCACCTGGTGCTGATTGACGTGATGGCGATTTCCGGGCTGTTCGTGATCCGTGCGGCGGCGGGCGCGCAAGCCGTGGCCGTGCCGATCTCGCCCTGGCTCCTGCTCTGCACTGCGCTGCTCGCGCTCTTCCTCGGCCTCGGCAAGCGGCGGGGCGAGCTGGTGCTCGTGGGCGCGCAGCAGACACCCGGCCGGCCGGTGCTGGAGGGTTACTCGCTCGCGCTCGTCGACCAGCTCGTCTCGGTCGTGGCCGCCTCGACGGTGATCGCCTACTCGCTCTACACGTTCACCGCGCGGGACACGAAAACGATGATGGTGACGATTCCGTTCGTGCTCTTCGGCGTCTTCCGCTACCTGCTGCTCCTCCAGCGCGACGACGTCGGCGAGGAGCCGGAGAACGTGCTGCTCAGCGACAGGCCGCTGCTGGTGGCGATCGCCGCCTGGGTGATCACCTCGGCCGTGATCTTGGCAACGACTTGAGCAATCCGGAGACGGCCGCGCCTCACCTAAAGCCCGCTTCGCGGGCTTCGTTCGGCTGAAAAACCTTTAGGGCCTATCCCGGTTGGGCGAGAGCGAGTCGAGCGGTATGGGCTTTTTTGAAGGCGATCAGGCCGCTGGCGAGTTGGAGGAGGGCGAGGTGGTTCTCGTCTTTCTTTGACCAGCGGATCAGCAGCGCCCGGTTGCGGT
>JBBQTQ010000030.1:0-29280 GCA_038213135.1 Gaiellales bacterium | reverse complement strand
ACGAGACCGAGCGCGAACCAGCCCGAGAGGAGGTACGCGCACTCCAACCAGCCTGAGCCGCCCTCCGACGAGCGAGGCGTTACACCACTTCAGACGACTTGACTGGCGGCAATGCGAGCGACGGGAAGGGGTTCGCTTGCGCGCACGTTCACGATCACGAGCGGCCGCACCCTGCTCGTGTTCTCAGGCTGCTAGAAGCCACAGCGGACGCACGGAGAGGCCCGCTCCGACGGGGCCTCTCCTCTTACTCCCCGCTCAGCGCAGCGGCCGCCGTAGGTTCCCTACACCGGTTCCGTGCCGGCCGGCGGCATGATGTCCGCGTGTGCGGGATCTGCGGCATCGTGGCGCTCGGGCGGCCGTCGGAGCTCGAGGCGGTTGAGGCGATGGCCTCGCGACTCGACCACCGCGGGCCTGACGGAAAGGGGTCTTTCGCCGAGGAGGGCGTCGCGCTCGGCTTCCGTCGCCTCGCGATCATCGATCCGACCCCGGCGGGCGACCAGCCGTTCGCGAGCGAGGACGGCCGCTTCCAGCTCGTCCACAACGGCGAGATCTACAACTACCGCGAGCTGCGCGGGGAGCTCGAAGGCAAGGGACATCGCTTCCGCAGCGCAACGGACACCGAGGTGATCCTCGCCGCCTACCGCGAGTGGGGCGAGCGCTGCGTCGAGCGCTTCAACGGCATGTGGGCGTTCGCGATCTGGGACGCCGAGCGCCGTCGCCTCTTCGCCTCCCGTGACCGCTTCGGAATCAAGCCGTTCTACTACCGGATTGCCGACGGCCGGCTCGCCTTCGCGAGCGAGCCGAAGGCGCTCCTCGCCGACCCGGAGTGCCCGCGCGAGCCGAACCGCCGCGTCGTCCTCGACTACCTCGACCAGGCCTACCTCGACCACACGCGCGAGACCTTCTTCAAGGGGATCGAGAAGCTGCCGCCCGCGCACTCGCTGACCTTCGGCTCGGGCGGTCTCCGCATCGAGCGCTACTGGGCGCTCGAGCCACGCGAGGCTCCCTCCGGGGACGCCGCGGATGCATTCCGCGAGCTCTTCCTCGACGCGATCCGGCTCCACCTGCGCAGCGACGTCGCCGTCGGGACGTGCCTCTCCGGAGGCCTCGACTCCTCCACGATCGTGGTCACGGTCGACCGGCTGCTCCGGACGGAGGCGGAGACCGCCGCTGCCGTCGGCCCGCGCCAGCGCACGTTCACCGCGTACTTCGAGGAGCCCGGTTTCGACGAGCGGCCGTACGCCGAAGCCGTCGTGGCGCAGACGCGGGTCGAACCGCACTGGATCTCCTTCGACGCCGACGAGCTCGTGGCCGACCTGCCTGGCATCGTCGAGTCGCAGGACGAGCCGTTCGGCTCCACGAGCATGGCCGCGCAGTGGTACGTGATGCGCGAGGCCGCGCGGGCGGGGCTGAAGGTCGTGCTCGACGGCCAGGGCGGCGACGAGGTGCTCGGCGGCTACCGTGCCTTCGTCGGCTTCCGGCTCGCGGACATGCTCGCGCGCGGGCAGCTCGGTCGGCTCGCGAGGGAGCTCCGCGCCTTCGGCGACCTCCACAGCTCGGCCGCCTTGCTGACCTCGCTGGCGCGACCGTTCGCGCCGGAGGCGCTGACACGGCTTGTCCGCTCACGTTCACGGGGTGCGGGGACGCTCGTCCACCCGGAGCTGCGCGGGACGCGGCCGCCCGATGTGCAGGACGGCTCGCCGTTCCGCGACCGGCTTCGCCGCCACCAGCAGCTCGTCTTGACTCAGCGCGGCCTGCCGGAGCTGCTCCGCTACGAGGACCGCAACTCGATGGCGCACTCGCTCGAGGCACGCGTGCCGTTCCTCGACTACCGGCTGGTGGAGTTTCTCTTCTCGCTGCCGGGGGACGAGCTGATTCGCAACGGCCGGACGAAGGATCTGCTCCGGCGCGGGCTCGCTGACCTTCTTCCTCCCTCGGTCCGCGACCGCCGCGACAAGCTCGGCTTCGTGACCCCGGAGCGGCGCTGGTTCCGGGGCGCGCTCGGCGACCTCGCCGCCGATGTCTTCTCCTCGCCGAGGTTCGCTGAGCGAGGCCTCGCGGACCCCGGGGCCACCCGCGACCGGCTCGAGCGCCACCGCCGCGGAGAGCTCGACGCCGGCATGGAGCTCTGGCGGGTGCTCAACCTCGAGCTCTGGGCCCGCCGCTTCATCGACTGATCAGGGCCGCACGATCGGCACGAGCAGCTCGTAGGCGAGTCGATCGAGCCCCGGCACCCGCACCTGCGGTACCGGCAGCGCGGTCCGGCCGAGTTTCGAGAGCACCTGGTTCACCCCATGGTTGACGATCGAGCCAACGAACGAGCCGTAGGCAGCCGGTAACGGCCGGCCCCCGCACTCGCGTGCGAGCCGCGAGAGTTCGGCTGCGGTGAACGGCACCTCGGTCCCGAAGGGCCAGGTCCCGCGGCGCGTGAGAACGGCCTTCCAGGCGCGGTACACCGGCGCATTGGCGTTCGGCACGCCGATCATCGCGATTCCGCCCGGCTTGAGGAGATCGAGGTGGGCGCGGATGATCTCGCGCCGCCGCTCACCCAGGAAGTGCTCGCAGAGCCCGAACGACATCGCGATGTCGAAGCGTCCGTGCAACTGCGGCGGCAGCGAGAAGACGTCGCCTTTGACGACCGCAGGCTCGACGCCGTGCGCACCCCAGATCTCCTTCGCCTGCTCGAGCGGCAGCTCTGACTCGTCGACGAGCGTCGCACGCGCACCTCGCGTGCCGTAGAGGAGCCCGTTCAGCCCGCGGCCTGAGCCGATCTCGATCACCTCCAGGCCCTCGAAGGACCGAAAGTGCTCGCGCACCAGACGTTCCTGAGCCTGCCAGCGAGGCGTGCGTGCCTCGGCCGCCAGCACGCCCGGGTCCATCTTCGTGGCGCGCCAGTGCATGTCCCAGTCGGCCGGCTGCTCGACCGGGCCGCGCGTCATGGCGCCCGAGTCTTCCGGAGCAAAAGGTCTGGACTCTCGCCGACCAACTGGAAGCGTCCCGAGCGTACTGCCGCGTTGCCCATCTCCCACAGATGGCGCCACGCGCCGAACCGGTCGGAGTCGTCGAGGAGGACGTAGCCTCCAACGACGAGCCAACGGTCGAGGTTTGCGAAGTCGCGACAGGCTTGCTCAGGACGATGGTCGCCGTCCAGGAAAGCGAAGCTGATCGGACCGCCGAGCCGCACTTGCCGCCCAAAGATGTCTCTACTTTCGTCCCCTCGTTCCCAGGCTGTGAAGAACTCATCTGAGTAAGCCTCGATCGCGTGCGGAAGACGGCTCCCCGACCAGAAGCGGGTGTTCTGCTCGAACTGCCGCCGCACATGCGCTCGCAACTCGTCGATCCCGATCCCGTTGCCTGAGATCGCTTCTGCCTCCTCGCTACCGCGCTCGAAATCCCACGGATCCACAGAGATCAGAGCATTCGAGCGCTCGTGCCGCTCGAGAAGGCGGAGAATGGCATTTGTTGACAGCCCTGCCCAGGCACCGATCTCGACGACAGGATCCGAAGTTGGAAGGTCGCTGATCGCGCGATCAAACAGCGCGAAGTCGCCCTCGTGCAGCATCCCCGCGGTCGCGAGCCGCTGCCACGCAAGGACGGGATCTTCCCATGCGAACACGGCTTCCTCCCGGGGGAGCGCAGAGCGGCGGCGGCGGCGAAACGCAACCGATTCGGCGATCCTTGTTCGGACGCGACCAATGCCGGAGAACAAGGTGCCCCGAATGACGCGTGCCATCGCCGCGACTCTAGCGGCGCAGAAACCGCTCGGGGATCTCGCCGCGCCGCTCCTTCGGAATGAAGAACGCGTTCCAATAGCCGGAGGGAAGGCCCGGCTCGAGGCGGTTGTGCACGAGCCGCAGAACGACGTACTCGCGCCGCTCGAACTCGCCCCCGATCTCCTCGTAGGTGCTCGGCCACACCTCGGAGAAGACGACCGGTCGCAGGTCGAGCGTCTTCGGCATGCCGCGAATCACGGCCGGCTCCCATGCCTCCACGTCCATCTTCACGAAGGTCGGCCGCAGCCCGAGCCTCGCCACCTGCTCGTCGACCGTCGTCGTCTCGACTTCGATTCCCCTGATCGCGGGCACCGGAGGATCGGGACGTAGCGTTGACCAGACCACACCCTCCTCGTCGAGCACCGAGAGCTCGGCTCGCCCCGGCTTCTCCGACGCCGCCGCCTGCAGCGCGATGACGTTCTCGCAGCCGTTCAGCCGGACGTTCTCGAGAAGGCGGGCGTAAGAGAGCGGATACGGCTCAAGCGCGAGCACGCGGCCCTGGCCGCGCAGCGCCTGCGCCGCGGTGATCGCCCAGAGGCCGATGTGGGCGCCGACGTCGATCGCGTCGCCCCCGGCGCGGAGCAGGCGGTGCGAGATGCCGAGCTCGAACTGATCGAGCAGGCCGAAGTAGTAATCGCGCTCGAGTTGCTCCTGCATGTCGAGCCGGAGACGAGCTCCGCCCGGCGCGCGCACGACCGTCTGCCCGGTGTGAGGCACCGAGACGAAGCGCCGGAGCTGGAACTTGCCGCGAAACTCGACACGGCGCAGCAGGTGGACGAGCGCCCGGGCGAGCGGCCCGCGGATCGGCGCCCGGTCATAGTCGCTGAGCGGGTTCACACCGCAGCCTCGTAGGCGGCGATGGTCGCGTCCGTCGCGGCCTGCCACGAGAGCAGTCGGCGGGCGCGTTCGCGGCCGGCGCTTCCCAGCCGACGCCGGAGCTCGCGGTCGGCGAGGAGGCGCTCGAGGGCGGCCCGCAGGGCAGCCACGTCCCCGGGTGGCACGAGCAGGCCTGTCTCGCCGTCGACGACGAGATCGAGCAGCCCCCCGACCGCTGAGGCGACCACGGGCCGGCCGTACGCCATCGCCTCCGCACAGGCCATGCCGAACCCCTCGCGACGCGACGGGCACGCGACAATCGCCGCCCGTTCGTACAGGCCGAGCAGCCGGGCATGGTCGACCATCCCGAGCGCATCGGGAACGCGCTCGCGCAACGGCCCGTCGCCAGCAACGACGAGAGCGTGCCCACGGGCCGCCTCGAGCAGCTCGAGGATGCCCTTCTCGGGCGACAGCCGCCCGGCGAACAGAATCTGCGGCGGTTCTTCCGGCTCCCGCACCTCGTCGGGGAGATCCACCCCCGATGGGATCACACGCACGTCCCCCGCCCCGAGCCGGCGAGCGTCGGTCGCCAGCGCCCGCGAGGCGCAAATCGTCAGCCTTGCGCGGCGGAGGATCGAGCGGGCGAGGGCGGGCACGCGCCGGGCGAGCTCGACGTCCGTTCCCCAGAGCTGAACCACGAAAGGCTTCCCGGTTGCAAGCGCCACTGCGCCGGCAGGAAGCCAATGTGCATGGACGAGGGTGGCCGTGCGCGCCGCTCGCCGAGCGGCAGCGGCGAACGCTGTCAGGAAGGCCGGCAAGAGGAGGAGCTTCGCCGGCTGCGCCTTCAAGTTGCCGACGACTCCCGACCCGTACGCAATCCCGTAGTGACGGAACGAGGCCGGCGAGACGACCTCGACGTCGAGACCGCGTTGACGGACGTGCTCGACCGTATCGGCGACGAACCTGCCGGCCGCATCGCCCTCCCAGCGCGGGTAGGACGTCGTGAGCACGACGACCTTCACGATTCGCCGTACAGCCGAAGCGTCTGGTCGACCATCCGCTCGAGCGGATACCGCTCGAGCACCCGGCGCTGGCCTTCCTCAGCCAGGCGACGGCCCTCCGCCGGGTTGTCGAGCAGCCGCTTGACCGCGTCGCTCAGCGCCCTCGCATCCCGCGGCGGAACGAGAATCCCCGTCTCCCCCTCGATCACGTTCTCGGGGATTCCGCCGACGGGAGTTGCGACGACGGGCACGCCAGCCGCCTGCGCCTCGATGACCGCGTAGCAGAGACCTTCGAAGAACGAGGGCAGTGCGAACACGTCGAACGATGCAACGAGCTCGGGAACGTCGTCACGCTGACCGGTGAAGAGGAAGTGATCGTCGAGCTCCGCCTCGCGTACCTGCCTTTCCAGCTCGCCGCGCAGGGTGCCGTCACCGACGAGGACAAAGCGAGCCGTCGGGTGAGCTTGCAGAATCCCCGGGGCCGCCTCGATCAGGAGCTGCAGTCCCTTCTGTTCCTCGAGCCGGGCGACGGAGCCGATGATCGGTCCGCTCTTCGCCAGCACGGGCTTCGCGGTCTGAAACCGCCGAAGATCGATTCCGTAGTAGATGACATGGCTGCGAATAGCGGAGCGCGCATCTCGCCGCATGTCGGTCTCCGATGTGTAGATGACCTCAGGGCGGGCACGCCAGGCAAGCCACCAGAGCGCCCTTCCGACCAGGCTATCGCTCCGGCGGAGCTCGGGCGTGTGGTGAGTGACGAGGATGCGACGGGTGCCCGCGAGCCGTGCGGCGATGATCGCGCCCGGCCAGAAGTCGACCACGTGCACGATACGCGGCTGCAGCTGTCGGATCCGGCGCCGGATTTGGTAGATGAGCGTCGGGGCGCCGCTGTCGAGAAACCGCGGGGGAAACGGCGACGTGTCAACACCATCGCCGGCGGCATCCACGAACCCGCCCAGCGTCTCGACGTCGGGATGGAGCAGCATCGCAGTGATCCTCCGGCGTCTTAATTCATCGAGAAGGGCACGCGTGTAGCTTTCAACCGCACCCCACGAGCGCGCTCCGTGTATCAACAGGATCATCGTCGAGCGACCTGCGCTTCCTCGGCGATCCGCCGAGTCGAGATGGTCAACCGAGCCCGCCTGTGACGCTACCATGCCGCCCGCGACGCGCGTGAACATCCAGCCCTACTGGGCCTGCCGGCCCACTCAGCTCCTTCGCCGCGCGAAGATCAAGAGACGTCTGCCGACACCCCGCGAGTCCACGGCCGCCTCCGTGAGGCTTCCTTGGGGGCTCGTGATTAGCGTCGATCTCTCGGATCTCATCGGGCAGACGATCGCGCTGAACGGAGTGTGGGATCTTCCTGTCACAGAGGCGATCTTCAGACTCGTCGATGAGGGCGACACCGTCGCCGACGTCGGGGCAAACATCGGCTATATGACCGGGCTCATGGCGGTGCGTGTCGGCCCACACGGCCGCGTGATCGCACTGGAGCCGCACCCGGCCGTGTTCGGAGAGCTCAGCGCTCAATGCAAACGGTGGGGCGCGGAGCGACTCCTTGGAGCCATCGAACTGCATTCTGTTGCAGCCAGCCATTCGGCAGAGGAGGTCGCTCTCTTCATGACGGACGACTTCTCACGCAACCGCGGAAGGGCGAGCCTTCGCCGATTCTCGGATCAGCCTGCGAGCATCACGGTTCAGACAAAGACGCTCGACGAGATCGTCGGTCACGTGCGGCTCGGGTTGCTGAAGGTCGACGCCGAGGGTGCAGGACTCGAGGTACTCCAAGGCGCCCGCACGCTGCTCCAGGAGCATCGGATCCGAGACATCGTGTTCGAAGAGCACGCTCGATACCCGACTCCGGCGACCGCGCTCCTGGCCGAGTACGGGTACACCATCTGGTCACTACATCAGGGAGGTCTGCGCGTCCGCCTGCTCGATCCGGAGAGACAGCCGAGCGGAAGTGACGACCCCAGCTATCTCGCAACGCTCGACCCGGCCCGGGCGAAACGCCGCCTGCGAGGCTTCGGGTGGAAGTCGCTACGCGCGACTCGCCGGTGATGAGTCGGCGCGACTGGCAGCGGAGGAGAAGACGATCGGCGCGGCCAGGGCAAGCGCGATGAACGCGAAGAAGTAGTAGAAGGTCATCGTCAGGTAGAAGCTGTTAGCGGCCATCGTGCCGACGAGGGCGGCAGTGAGGCCCCAGGCGAGGGGGCGGATGCGCGCGGCCTCCGGGTCACCGAGCGCGGCGAGGGCGCGGCCGATCGCTCGCGTGGCGTGGAGGCGCCGGAACACATACCAGAGGAAGACGGAGAAGAGCACGGTGCCGACGATTCCCGACTCGACGATCAGGGCGACGTAGAACGAGTGCGGGCCCCAGTTCGTCTTGCCCGTAATCAGTTGGTAGTAGACGGAGAAGTTGTTCAGCCCGAAGCCGAACAGCGGGTGCGCATGGAGCACCCTCGGGATGAAGGCGTAGACGCCGAAGTGCGCTGACGTCCCGTTCGCGCCTGCGACCTGGAAGCGCGAGGCGAGCACCGTTTCGAAGAAATGGAGGCGGCTCAGGATTACCACCCCGAGAACGAGCGCTGCGGCCCCGACTGGGAGCAGCAGGCGCCGAGTCAGCACGAGCCCTCGGTACGGGATCATCAGGACGAGCAGACCCGCGATCAGTCCGAGCGCCCCGCTGCGCGAGAGCGTCGAGGCCAGCACGAGGACGAGAAAGGCCAGCGTCAGAGCGATCGGGAGCCGGAGCCTGTGCCTTCGCTCCATCCGCAGGTAGATCGGGATCAGGACGAGCAGCGGGACGAGCACCATGATCCCAAGGTGGTTCGGGTCGCCGGTCAAGGCGTTCACGCGGAAGACGCTCTGTCCTTCCGCGCGACCGTAGATGTTGATCTGGCTCGCGCCGCCTGTCAGGGGTGAGAGGACGATGCTGTCGAGGTTGACTCCACCGCCTGCGGCGAGGAGCTGCAGGATCCCGTAGATCCCGTTTACCACGATCCCCGCGACGAACGCGCCCAGCACCTTCCAGTAGAAGTCTGGCGGCCGGCGCGAGATGTAGTCGACCGCGGCGATCAGGAAGAGGAAGTGCACCGCGAATTTGAACATGCCCTTGCCGAACTGGGCCAGGGCCTGTCCCGTGTCGAGGTTGAAGAAGCCGATCAGGTAGACGAGCAGGAAGGCCGCTGCGAAGGCGAGGACGACCGCAGAGGTCTTCGTGACCCGACGCTCGCGCCACCAGAAGCGCTCGAACGCGTAGGCGAAGAGGAACATGACCGCGAGCAGGTCGGCCAGCTCGACCGCACCCGCCACTTCCCAGAAGACCTTCTCGAAGGTGATGCAGAAGAAGGTCGCGAGCAGCAGGCAGCGGACGACCGACCTCACGCGAGCCCCAAAAGGAGGTCGGCGAGCTCGTCTGCCCGCGCCGTGCGGGAAAGACGAGCGCGCACCTCCGGCGCAAGGTGGGTCCCGTTCAGCGAACCGTCCTGCCAGCGACCGACGAGCGTCTCCAGTGCAGTGCGCAGCCCGCCCACGTCGTCGGGCGCCGCGACGATGCCGACGCCGCTCTCGCGGATCAGGTCGGCGGCCGCCCCGTCGGGCGGCACCGCAGCCAGGATCGGCCTGTCGGCGGCGAGGTACTCGAACACCTTCCCCGAGAGTACGCCGCGCCCGCGTCCGCCCGCGTCGGGGATCAGGAGCAGTAGCGCCTCCGAGTCACGTTGCAGCTCGAGCGAGCGCCGTCGCGGCGCATACGGGATCAGCTCCAGCCGATCGCCCAGCCCGAGGCTCTCCGCGAAGTCCCGGTCAGCGGGCCGGAAGTCGCCAAGGAAGCGCGCGACGGCGTCGACGTTCGATTGTGCGAGCGCGGTCAGGAACGGGCGGGGGTCGCGCTTGCCGAAGAAGCTGCCCGCGTGGGTGATCCGGAAGCGGTCCGCCGGCCGGTACTCGAGCCCTTCGAAGTCGTCGTAGTCGCATCCGTTCTCTATTGTGACAACGGTGCCGGACGGATCGCGCTGGCGCATCTCGTCGGCGATCGTCTCCGACGCGCAGACGACTGCGTCGGCGTAACGGGCCACGAGCTTGGCGACGCCGTGCTCGCCCTGCTCCTTCACCCGCACGGCAAGCCGGGATGCGTCGCGGTGGGGATGGGAGCCGAGCGAGTCGCGAAGGTCGGCTACCCAACGTGCTCCCGTCGCCCGCTTGACGGCTGCGCCCACCAGATGCACGGAGGCCGGCGGGGAGGTCGTCATGACCACATCGATTCCCTCGCGCCGCGCAACCCGGATCGCCGCGGGGATCGCGGTCAGGTTCCAGCTGACGTTCTCGTCAGGGAGGAGCAGCCGCCGCCCGAAGAGCCTCGCGTGGAGCGCCGCGCGCTCGAGCCCCTGCGTCCCGTGGAGCTCGTCGGCTGGGCGGCGTCCCCTCGGGCCGAGGTATCTGGCTCGGTGCACCCAAGCCTGCGTGGGGGGCTGCAATTCGTCGTCGCGGTGCACCCACTTGGGGTCGTCCGGTGCAAGCACGTGGGTCTCGATCCCCAATCCCGGGAGATGGCTCGCGAACTTCAGCGGACGCTGAACGCCGCCGCCGCCGGCGGGCGGGAAATACATCGTCACGAGCAGGAGCTTCACCCGGGCGATGCTAGTCAGAGGCGATACAAGGCGAAGCGGCGATCGCGGTAGACGAGCGGCAGCGCCGGGCGCAGGCTGCTCCGTGCTCGGTCGACGAGCAGCCACTGGGCGCCGTAGCGCCGCGGGATCGCGAGATCGCCGGTCCGGAAGAACCGCTTGACGTCCTTGCTGCGCGCGTACGGGCGGTTCGCCTTCGTGTCGGCGACGTGCGACGGGGACGCGGAGGCGACGTAGATCGGTGCCGTGGCGGCGATGCGGTAGCTCGTGGCGTCGTCCGAGAAAAGGACTGCGCCCCGCGGGACGTGGGCCCGGACCGCCGCGATCACGCCAGACGTGAGCGGAGACGTCTCGCGCGCAGGCGTCGTCCAGTTGGCGTCGGCGGCGACCGGCAGCACGAACGCCAGCGCGGCCAGCGCGCACAGAGGCCCGCGGCGATCGGCGTCGCGACGGCGCAAGAACACCGCCCCGGCGACCAGCGCCGCGAGACCGCCGTAGAGCGCAATCCAGGCGGGTAGCGCCGGCCCGCCGGCCTTCCCGTAGAGGAAGTTCCCCGGGAAGTTGTCCTCGAGGAGCGCGCCGGCGAGCGCCGCGAGCGGCACAACCCAGAGCCGGAGAGAGCGCGCGAGCACCGCCGCACCACCCGCGAAGGCGAACGCAAACGGCAGGAACCCCGCGAGCCGCCGCGACTGCGAGAGCGAGACCGCGTCGGAGAAACGGACGAAGAACTCGGGGATCAGCGTCAGAGCGAGCACGATCAGCGATCCCCCGAGCACGAACGCCGCCCAGCGCCGCCGCGAGGCGGCGACCGCGAACGGCACGAGGACGAGCGCTGCGATGGCGACCGCGCCGGTGCGGCCGAAGACCTCTGGCGCGAGCCGGAAGTGGTGCGGCCCACCGACGTTCAGCTGGTCGGCGTAGTGGCGCAGCCCGCGCAGGCGCTCGGCAGGCGAGGGGTCATGCGAGGCGCTCTCCCGCACGATCGGCAGGAGCCAGAGGAAGACACCGACGACCGGTACGAGCAGCGCGGCCAGACCCGCGAGGCCTCGGCGCAGCTCCGCGCGCGCCAGCAGCCAGCGGGCCACGACGTACCCAACGAGCGGGATCGCGACGAAGAGGGCGTACGTCGGGTGGACGAGTGCGAGCGTCAGCCCGGCGGCCGCGAGCGAGGCGGCCGTCGTCCGGCTCGGGGCCCGGACGTGGACGAAGAACAACGCGATCACCGCGGGCACGAGCAGCTGGCGGCTCGCGGTCGCGGGCAGGGCGAGCGCGGTGTACGCGCCGCCGTGCCCGGGCGCGAAGCCGATGATCGCGACCTGCGCGGCGAGCGCCGCGAAGCCGGCCGACGCGGTACGGAACACCGCAACTCCTGCCTCGTAGGCGATCAGGAAGGCGAGCGGCACGAGCAGGCTCGCGGCATGCCGGAGCACCAGCGACGGGTCGACGCCGCCGAGCTTCGCCATCAGCGCGAGCAGCACGTGCCAGAGCGGGAACGCGTAGCCGGGGTGAAGTCCGCCGTCCCTGAACTCGTCGACCGTCCGCAGGTGGAGCGACGGGAACGCGTCGAGCTTGCGGACGCGCGCGAGATGGAAGAGCGCGTCGCCGTCGAGCACCGGCGCCATCTGCCAGAGCGCGATCCCGAAGCCGACACCGAGCAGCAGGACGAGACCGCCGCGACCGGCAGCAGGCACCGAGCGCCAGACGGCCGCGACGAGCGCCCCGATCCCCGCGAGCGCGTAGAGGATCAACGCGAGCCGGAGCGAGCCCCCCACGGCGAACATCACCGCCGAAGCGGCGAACAGCAGTCCCAGGCTCCAGACCAGAGCCGCGGACGCTCCGGGCTGGCGCAACGCGCGTGCCAGCAGCGCTCCCGGCAGGAGGAGGCAGAGCAGTGCAGCGCCGAGCCGCAACCAGAGCCCGAAGCCCTCGCCGGGGAACAACCGCGCGAACCCCAGCAGGACCAGCACGAGCAAGATGGGCGGCAGACGCCTCATGGGCGCTCGAGCAACGCCGCCGCCGACCCGGAGCGGAGCCAGCGCGCCGCCTCGCGGTAGATCCGGCCACGGTCGCCGCGGAACAGGAAGCCACGCAAGGAGACGCCGAGGATCAGCAGCCGCCGCGCCCGCGCCGCCTGTCTCCGCCCACGGTACTTGGCGAAGAAGCGAAGATGGCCCCGCAGGTTCTCGACGTACATCAGCCCCCCGTGCGTCGCGCCGCCGACGTGCACGAACTCTGCACCCGGGAAGAAGAGCACCTTCCAGCCGGCCGCGCGGAAGCGGTAGCACCAGTCGGTCTCCTCGCTGAACAGGAAGAACTGCTCGTCGAAGAGGCCGACCTGCTCGAACGCGCTGCGGCGCACGAGCATGCAAGCGCCCATCACCCAGTCGACCTCCCTTACCTCGTCGTGCGCGAAGCCGCCTGCGTAGAAAGCGTTGAGAGCCCGCGTACGGGGCCCGAGCTTCCGGAGGAAGAAATACTCCGTTGCAAGCCGCCAGAGGGTCGGAAACCCGCGCACAGAGCGTTGGAGCGACCCGTCGGGGTTGACGAGGCGCGGCCCGACGACCGCCGCCTCCGGGTGCTCCTCGGCGAAGGCGACCAGGCGCGCGAGCCCGTCGCCGACCGCCCAGGCGTCGGGGTTCAGGATCAGCACGTAGTCGCCGGAAGCTGCGCGGATGCCCGCGTTGTTGCCGGCTCCCATGCCGACGTTCGCCTGCTCGATCAACCGCACGTTCCGCGAACGCACGAGCTCGAGCGTGCCGTCGGTCGAGCCGTGGTCGACGACGATCGTCTCGTGGTCGCGGACGCTGTCGAGGCACTGCTCGAGCCAGGGCAGCGCGTTCAGCGTGACGACGACGACCGAGGTCTCAGCCACCAGAGGGGCTGGGACGCACGGTGCCGCGCAGGCTCTGCCAGGCCAGCAGCACGCCGCCCGGGAGCGCGAGTGCGATCGTGACGACGAAGAAGAGGAAGCCGGTCGCGAAGGCGGCGTCGTGGCCGACCTGCAGTTTGCCGAGGAACGAGATGAAGAACGCTTCACGCACCGCGAGGCCGTTGATCGTGAACGGGACGAGCATCACGAGGAAGAGCATCGGGCCCATCACGTAGTAGGGGCGGGGAGAGAGGTCGACGCCGACGGCCTTGCCGGCTGCCCAGATCGCCAGCACGCGCGCGGCCTGGACGAACAGGGTCAGCACCGATACCCAGGCGAGGAGCCGCCAGTGCTGCCGGTAGGAGTGGATTCCCTCGTAGACCGCGCGCAGCGGCCGCTCGAGCCGGGCCCGCCTGAGCAGGGGCGCCGTCGCCGCGAGCGGGCGGCGCAGCCGGCGAGAGAAGAGCACGATTCCGAGCACGATCGTCGCGACGACGAAGGCACCCTCGACCCAGAGGTAGGCACCCACGGCGTAGCGACCGATCGCGAGCAGGAAGCCGATCGCGGCGAGCACGAGCGTCGCGGCGCCCCCGAGAGCCCGCTCGAGCAGGACGGAGCCGGCGATCGGGCCCGCCTGGCCGGGATGGCGGCGCGAGGTTTCGTAGATCCGCGACGCATCGCCGCCGATCGATGTCGGCAGGACCTGGCCGGCCGTGTAGCCGACGAAGTACGCGCGGGTCAGCCAGGCCAGCGAGTCGTGGATCCCCTTGGCAGCGAGCAGCTGCTGCCAGCGCCAGGCCATCGGCCAGACGGTCACGACCATGATCGCGACAGCCAGCAGGAAGTAGCCGACCCGGGCGTTGGCGAGGACGTGCCCGGTGCGGGCGATGTCGATCTTCCAGACGATGTACGCGGTCGCGAGGCCGGTGATGACGAGCGAGCCCGCAATGCGTGCGAGCTTCCAGCGGCGCTTGGTCACGCGAACCGGGCGTGGACGCGGCGGAGCGCGTCGATCGCGTCGGCGATGTCGTCCTCGGAGTGCGCGGGCGAGAGCGGCAGCGAGAGGATCTCGGCGCCGGCCTTCTCCGCGACCGGCAGCGGCGGCTGCTCCGGGTAGCGCTCGCGGTACGCGGTCAGCTTGTGGACGGGCAGGAAGTGGATGCTCGTGCCGATCATCTCCCCGGCCAGGGCCTGCTGGTACTCGTCGCGGGTTGCGCCGGCGCTCTCGGCGTCGATCCGGACGATGTAGAGGTGGAGGGCGTGCGTGTCACGTGGGTCGCGGGCGAGCGGCTCGATTCCCTCGAGGTCGGCGACGGCGGTGTCGTAGGCGGCGACGTGGCGCAGGCGGATCTCGGCGTGACGGTCGAGCTTGTCCATCTGGCAGAGGGCGATCGACGAAAGGACGTCGGAGAGGTTCGCTTTGTAGCCGGGGACGACGATGTCGTAGAGCGAGCCGTGGCCGCGGCGCATCAGGCGCATGTCGTCGATGGCCTTGGCGATCCGGTCGTCGTCGGTGGTGATGATCCCGCCCTCGCCGGCGGCGATGTTCTTGGTCGCGTAGAGCGAAAAGCAGGTCGCAGCGGAGAGGGCGCCGATCTTGCGGCCGCGGTAGGCGCTCTCGGCGGCGTGGGCGGCATCCTCGATCACGGGTAGGCCGAGGGCGTGCAGGGGGTCGAGGTCGGCGGGCTGGCCGGCGAGATGGACGGGCATGATCGCCTTGGTCTTCGGGCCGACGAGGGCGGCGACGGCCTCCGGATCGATGTTCAGGTCGGACTCACGGACGTCCGCGAAGACGGGTCGCGCGCCGGCGTGGACGACCACGTTCGCAGTCGCCGGCCAGGTGATCGGCGTCGTGATCACCTCGTCGCCGGGCCCGACGCCCACGGCGAGCGCCGAAAGGTGGAGAGCCGCGGTGCCGGAAGCGACGGCGAGCGCATGCTTCGCGCCGGTGTATTCGGCGAAGCGACGTTCGAGCTCCGCCGTGCGCGGGCCAGTTGTCAGCCAGCCAGAACGAATCGTCTCGGCAACAGCCGCGACCTCCTCGTCACCGACAGCGGGCGGCTGGAAACCGAGGAACACTTCACGGCGAGACATGGTCGGGTGCACAGGCTAGTCGTGTACGAGCCGCCGAGGGATCTCGCTCAGCCGCTCACTTGGCACGAAGAAGACATTCGACCAGCCGGCGGCGAGCCGTCGTACCAACCTGCGTCGATCCACGCGAAGAGCCACATACTCCCGCGGCTCCAGCTGCTTCGCTACCGGAACCGCAGTCTCCACTCCAAGTTCGCAGCAGATAACCGGCCGCCGGGCGAGCGTTTGAGTCATCCCTCGCAAGACCGCGAGCTCCCATCCCTCGACGTCGATCTTCACGAACGACGGTTCAAGTCGATACCTCGCAACTTCGGCGTCAACGGTGGTCGTACGAACATCGAGCTGGGCGATTGGGGGCAGCTCTGACTTCGAGCTCAACGTCGACCAGCCAGACCCCTCCTCGTGGAGCACGGCGAGCTTCGCGAAACCCGCCTCGTCCGACGCGGCAGCATCGACAACAACAACGTTGGTGCAGCCGTTCAGCTCGATGTTCTCTCGAATGCGCTGGCAGTGGATCGGGTGCGGCTCGACGACGAGGACGCGGCCGCCGCTACCGCTGACGGCACGCGCCTCCGTGATCGCCCACAACCCGATATAGCCGCCGATATCTACGGCGTCGCCGCCCGACGCGAGGAACCGGCGGACAAGCGAAAGTTCGAAGAGATCAGCAAGCCCCTGGAAGTACTCGCGCTCGACCCGCTGCTTCATGTCGAGGTGAAGTCGCACGCCCCCGGGAAAGGTGCTGACTGTGCAACCGGAACGCGGCTTGCTCACATGCTTCAGAAGACGGAACTTCCCCGGGAACTCGAACCGCCGCAGGGCGGGAAGGAGCGCCGCTGCCGCCTTCCCGCGAATTGGTTTGTCCTCGAAATCGCTGAGCGGACCGCCGCTGAAGGGTTCCGGCGTGTTAGCGCCCGACGAGAGCTTCTGCGTCAACGGTGACAAAGCGTATTTGCTCTGCTGCCCGATCCGCACGCGCAAGCGCTTCGTCCCGCGACTCGCCGACCGCGAGCACCGCGCCCGCCCGGTCGGCGCCGCGCCGCAGCGGCACGAAGACGTAGCCGGGCTCGCGGTAGAGGCGCACCCAGACGACCCCATCGACGCGCTCGGCCTCCGCGAGTCCTGCCATTACCTCCAGCACTCCGCTTGGTGGGACGAGGAACCTCATCACTCCCCCGCCCACCCCCGCGACCGGTCGCAACCGCTCCGGCTCGAGGGATTCGCCCAGCGCTGCCGAAAGAGCAAGCCCGTTCAGGTCGACACCGAGCGCGGCCTCGCACAGCTCCGCGTCATGCCCCCCGCCGAGCCTCGCGGCCAGCTCGCCGACGCGCGGCCCCTCCTCGTCGACGAGCACCTGCGTGTACGTCGGCCCTTCGCGGATGCCGAGCGCCTCCGCCGCCGCAGCCGCTGCCTCGATCGCGCCGCCGATCTGAGCGGGCTCGAGTCGACTCGGCCAGACGTGGGCGAGCGCGACCCCGAACGCCGGCGGCTCCGCGACGAGCCGGTCGGTCACGGTCAGCGGATGGAAGCGACCTTCGACCGAGAAGCCGTTCACCGTCACCTCCGGCCCGTCGACGAGCTCCTCGATCAGGACGAGACTCGATCGCGCGGCAGCGAGCGAGGCCGCATAGGCACCCGGCAACGCCTCGCGGTCCGTGACCAACACGAGTCCCTTCTGGCCCTGCCGGTCGGGGGCCTTCGCCACGCAGGGGTAGCCGAGCCGGTCCGCGGCGGCCTGTGCCTCCTCGGGCGATGCGCAAACCTCGTACCTGGCGTGCGGCACGCCCGCCTCGGCCAGCCGCTCGCGCTGGCGCTGCTTGGAGGTGGCGAGCAGCGCCGTCGAGCCGTCGATCGGATGAGGCAGCGCCAGCCGCTCGGCGACCCGGGCGGCGATCGCAACCGGGAAGTCGATTCCGGGGGCGATGATCCCGTCGATCCGCTCGGCCGCGGCGAGCCTGTCGATGCCCGGCTCGTCCTCCGCAGAGAGGATCGCCCGCCGATCCGCGAAGCGGAAGCCCGGCGCCGACGGATCGCGGTCGACGGCGATCGTGTAGAGGCCGCGGGCACGCGCCGCGGCGAGCAAACCGATCTGCGCAGGCCCCGCCCCTAGGACGAGGAGACGCTTACTGCCCTCCCGCGGATTGCCCTCCACCAGCCCTCATTCTCGCGATACCACGCGACGGTGCGCTGGAGGCCTTCCTCGAAGCTCGTGCGTGCCCGCCAGCCGAGCAGCCGCTCCGCCTTCGCGGTCGAGCCGATGTGCCGGTCCACCTGGCCCGGCCGCTCCTCGACGTGCGTGCGCAACGAGGCCGGCTTTCCAAGTGCGTCGAGCACGGCGTCCGCGATCTCCGAGACCGAGATGTCGGTCTCGGTCGCGACGTTGATCACCTCGCCGGCGACCGTGCCGAGGTCGGCCTCGATCACCGCCTCGATCGCCTCCGCGTCGTCGTCCACGTAGAGCCAGTCGCGGCTCGCATGGCCGTCGCCGTGGATCGTCAGCGGCTCGTCGGCGAGGGCGCTCGTGATGAAGCGCGGGATCACCTTCTCCGGATGCTGGCGCGGCCCGTAGTTGTTGAACGGACGCACGATCACGATCGGGAGGCCGTAGGTGACGAAGTACGAGTAGGCGAGCCGGTCGGCGCCGGCCTTGGTCGCCGCATACGGGCTGCGCGGGTTCAGCGCATGCTCCTCGTCCATCGGCGCTGCCAGAGCCGTTCCGTACACCTCGCTCGAGGAGACGAGGATGAAGCGCTCGACAGGGGTCGCGCGGATCGCGTCGAGCAGCACCTGCGTCCCCTCGACGTTCGTCGTGACGAACTCGCTGCCGCCCTGCTCGATCGACTTCTCGACGTGCGACTCGGCGGCGGCGTTCACGATCACGTCGACCTCGGCGACGATGTCTCTCATCAGCTCCGCATCTCGGATGTCGCCGTGCACGAACGACAGCCGCTCATGCGACATCACGTCCGCCAGGTTCTCCAGGTTCCCCGCGTAGGTGAGCGCGTCGAGCGAGACGACCTCGTAGGGCGTCGCCCGCAACAGGTGGCGGATCATGTTCGACGAGATGAAGCCGGCGCCGCCGGTGACGAGGACGCGCTTCATCCCAGTTCTTTCTCGATGGTGTAGATCGGCCTGCCCTCCACGTCGCGCTGGATCCGGGCAAGATACTCGCCGACGAGGGCCAGGATGAAGCCCTGGATGCCGAGCACGTAGAGGACGGCCACACCGCCGAAGAGCGGCCCGGGGAAGTTCGCGTTGTCCACCCAGTAGAAGACGCCGTACGCACCGAGGATGGTCGCGAGCAGCGAGCAGATCGTCCCGACGGTGACGCCGATCCACTGGATCGGCTGCGGCCAGAAGCCGGCGAGCACGTGCAGGGCGAGCCGGGCCAGGCGAAACGGCGAGTAGCGGGAGACGCCGCCGCGGGCCGCATGGGAGATGTCGACCTCGGTGACGCTGGCGCCGCTCGAGAGGATCAGCGCCTTCGTGAACTTCTGCTTGCCAATCGCGTCGAGCATCGGCTGGAACGCATCGCTGCGGTAGGCGTTGAAGGCACAGCCGAAGTCGGAGATGTCGACGCCGGTGAAGCGGCGCAGCATGCCATTGATGACGCGCGAAGGAAGCGTCCTGCCCCATGAGTCGCGCCTCGCGACGCGGCGGCCGCTGGCGACGTCGCTGCCCGCCTGGACCGCGGCCACGAGCTTCGGGATGTCCTCGGGCGCGTTCTGGAGATCGCCGTCCATCGTCACGACGATCTGGGCACGCGCCCGTGCCAGGCCGGCGTGCATCGCCGGGTGCTGCCCGAAGTTGCGCTTGAAGCGGACGGCGCGGACACGCGGGTTCGCGGCGTGGAGCTCCACGATCCTGGCAAACGTGCCGTCGCTCGAGCCGTCGTCGACGAAGATCAGCTCGTAGTCGCGCCCGTCGAGCGCCGCGGTGGTCCGTCGGTAGAGCTCGTCGAGCGAATCCGCCTCGTTGTAGAGCGTCACCACGATTGAGAGCTCAGGCGCCGGATCGCCGAGGGGAAGCGGACTCGGTTGCGCCATTTGCAGGGAGAAACCTACTGTCTTAAGGCGACCGGCGTTTTCGGCTATGGCGCCGGCGCGCCCCATACCCCCACCCTTGGGTGGGGGCTTCGACCCGCCTCCCTCTGGAGTCGACGATATCGAGCAAACCCGCGCGGGTCTGTGCCCGGAGTGCTCAGAGAGTGGGAATCCTTATCCCCACGGCAAGGACGTGCCAAGACAGCCGGCGGCCTGACCTCCTAGGCGGTCTCGAACGCGGTCTCGAGGCTCGCTGCTCGCCGGCGCCGCGGGATAGCCACCGCCGCTGCAGCCGCGACGAGCACCAAAGCGGCGCCGACCCAGATCGCGGGCGTCAAGCCGGAGACGAAAGTCGAGCCCGTCCGGTAGCCGCCGTAGCTCGCGAAGATCGAGGCCAGCACCGCCACGCCGAAGACGCCGCCCAGCTCGCGGATCGCGTTGTTGGCGCCCGAAGCCTGACCCTCCTCCTCGGGCTTGACGGCCGAGAGGACGACGTTCGCGACCGGCGCGAAGAAGAGCGCCATGCCGATTCCCGACAGGACGAACGGCGCGATGAACTCCGAGTAGGCAACCGTCGGCGTCGCCACGGCGGCCATCCAACCGAGGCCAATCGACTGCAACGTCAGACCCGTAGCCATCAAGATCCGGCCGCCGATCTTGTCGGAGAGCGCACCCGCGATCGGTGCGATGAAGATCGGCATCGCCGTCCAGGGCAGGATCCGCAGACCGGCGCCTAGCGGCGAGTAGCCCTGCACGGTCTGGAAGAACTGGGCCAGCAGGAAGATCGACCCGAACATCCCGAAGAACATCAGCAACGAGGCGATGTTCGTCATCGTGAAGGTGCGGTTCCGGAAGAAGCGCATCGGCAGCATCGGCGCCTCGCTGCGCAGCTCCCAGAGGACGAACAGGACGAGCACGGCGGCGCCCGCGAGCAGCGACGCTACGACCTCGGGGCTCGACCAGCCCTGGCCGTTCCCGCGCACGAGGCCCCAGACGATCCCGAGCAGTCCGAGGCTCGCGAGGCCGAGCCCGCGCAGATCGAGCCGGTTCGATGGCCCGTGGCTCTCGCGCAGTTGCCGAGCGGCGATCGGCGCCAGCAGCAGCCCGATCGGGACGTTCAGCCAGAAGATCCATTGCCAAGAGATGCCCTGCACGACCGCGCCGCCAACGAGCGGACCGATTGCCACGGCGAGGCCGCCGATGCCGCCCCAGGCGCCGAGGGCAAGGCCACGCTTCTCGGCGGGCACGGCGGCGCTGAGCAGCGTCAGCGTCAGCGGCGTCACGATCGCGCCACCGAGGCCCTGCAGCGCGCGCGCGGCGATCAGCGCATCGATCGTCGGCGCGAGCGCCGCGGCGATCGAGCCGAGCGTGAAGATCGCCAGCCCGATCGTGAACAGCCGCTTCCGGCCGAAGCGGTCGCCGAGCGCCGCTCCCGTCAGGACCAGCACCGCGAACGTCAGCGTGTAGGCGTTGACGGTCCACTCGAGCCCCTGGAGGGTGGCGTGCAAGTCCTTCTTGATCACCGGCAGCGCCGTCGTCACGACGAGGTTGTCGAGCGTGACCATGAAGAGCGCGACCGAGGTGATCACGAACGTCCAGAGAGTCGAGCCTGGCTTCCTCACTTCAGCCTCTTGTTGCCTAGTAAGTGTTCACTATCTTGCCGGTCAAAAAACTCACTCACAAGGCCGAAGTCCCTTCTGCGGCAGCTCCATCGCGGCCGAGACGTTCAGCAGCATGCCGACGGCGAAGAAGCGCCTGACCTCGTCCTCGTCCTTGCCCGATACCCGGGCCACGTAGGTCCAGAGCTCGGAGAATCCCTCGCGCACGACTTCGCGCACCTCGTCGTCGTAGCAGGCGGCGTATGCCTGCAACTGGAGGAGCAGCGCGGTGCGATCGCCCTCGAGCATCTCCATATACGCGTTGCCCATCGCCTCGAAGATCTCGTCCGGCCCCTGGCCGACGGCAGCCTGCTGGAAGAGCTCGAGCGTCTGACGGAAGCCGCGGTGCACGCAGGCGAGGAACAGGTGCTTCTTCGTCCCGAAGAGACGGAAGAGGTACGGCTGCGAGATGCCGGCCGACTGCGCGATCGCATCCGCCGACGCGCCGCGCAGACCACCCGTCGCGAACTCCGAGAGCGCGGCCTGGAGAACCGCGTCGCGCCGCTCCTCGGCCGACTGCCTTCTCGTCACCGTGCTCACGGTGTTGGAAGTTACTACTTACTAATGGCGCTAGTCAAGGCTTCTGCGACCCGGTCGAGGTCGTTCTCGCTCAGCTTCGAGTGGAACGGCAGCGCGAGCGCGCGCTCGTAGGCGGCGTCGGCGCCCGGGAACGAACCCTGGTCGCGGTACGCGGAGAGCCGGTGCAGCGCGTAGGTCCCGATCTGGGCTTCGACGCCGTCGGCGCGCAGCCGCGCGAGCACGTCGTCGCGGCCGTCGACCTGGACGACGTAGGCCTGCCAGCCGTGCGTGTCGCCCGCGTCCGCGCGCGGAAGCACCACAGGGAGCTCGCGCAGCCGCTCCTCGTAGGCGACGGCCAGCTCCTGGCGGCGAGCGAGCAGCTCGTCGAGCCTGCGCATCTGAGGGATCCCGACGGCGCAGAGCAAGTCGGGGAGCCGGTAGTTCAGGCCCGCCTGCGGCATGTCGTCGGCCCGCCAGCCGTGGTGCCGGAGCTCCCGCGCGGCTGCGGCAATCGCCTCGTCGTTCGTCGTCACCGCGCCGCCCTCCCCGGTCGTGACGATCTTCCGCGGGTGGAACGAGAGGCAGCCGAGGAGACCGATGCCGCCGACCGGCCGCCCGCCGCGGCGGGCCCCCAGGGCGCCGGCGGCGTCCTCGATCATGGTCACCCCGGGCAGCTCCTCGAGTCGCGCCGGCCGTCCGAACAGGTGGACGGCAATGATCGCCTTCGTCCGCGGCCCGACCTCGACCTTCGCCGGGTCGACGTTCATCGTCTCCGGGTCGACGTCGACGAGCACCGGCGTTCCGCCCGCGAAGGCGACGACATTCGCCGTCGCCGGGAACGTGTACGCGGGGACGATCACCTCGTCGCCCGGCCCGATCCCGATCGCCAGCACCGCCGCGTGCAGCGCTGCCGTCCCGGACGAGAGCGCGACCGCGTGCTCGACGTCGCAGGCGCGAGCGAGCTCGGCCTCGAACTCCGCGACCTTCGGTCCCATCGTCAGCTGCCCGCTCTCGAGCACCGCCGCCACTGCCGCCGCCTCCTCGGCCCCGACGTCGGGCCAGGCGAGCCGGATCACGTGTTCAGCGCCGGATGGCGCTGGCGGTACCAGGCGATCGTGCGCGCGAGGCCTTCCTCGAGGTCGACCTTTGCCTCCCAGCCAAGCAGGTTCTTCGCCTTGTCGACGTTCGGGATCCGCATCTCGACGTCCTGGTAGTGGATCGGCTGGAAGACGATCTCGGCGTTCGAGCCCATCAGCTTCCGGATCCGGCTTGCCAGGTCATAGATCGTCACGACCGAGCGGGCGTTACCCACGTTGAAGACCTGCCCGACCGCCTCCGGGCGCTCGAGGATCAGCAGCAGCGCGTCGACGAGGTCGTCCACGTAGCACCAAGCGCGGATCTGCGAGCCGTCGCCGTGGATGACGAGGTCGTCGCCGCGCAGCAGTGTCTCGATGAACGCGCGGATCGCCCCGCCGCCGACCTGCCCCGGCCCGTAGACGTTGAACGGCCGCAGCGACACCGTCGGCACCTCGAGCTCGTCGTAGTACGCGTGAGCCATGTACTCGCCGGCCAGCTTCGATACGGCATAGGTCCAGCGGGCCTCGCCGACCGAGCCCTGTGAGGTCGTGTGGGTCTCCTCGACCTTGTAGGCGTGTGTCCCGAAAACCTCGCTCGTCGAGAAGTCGACGAGGCGCTCCAGGGTCGGCAGGTTCGCCTGCGCCGCCTCGAGCACGTTGTAGGTGCCGATCAGGTTCACGCGCATCGTCCGCACCGGGCTCGCGAGGACGGTGTCGACGCCTGCGATCGCGGCCAGATGGACGATGTGCGTGGTGCCCGCAGCGACCTGCTTCACGAGCTCCGCGTCCAGCACGTCGCCCTCGTGGAACGTCAGGTTCGGATGGCCCTCGAGCTCGGTACCGCTGAGGACGTCGCGGTGGAGGTTGTCGAGGACGATCAGCTCGTTGTCGTCGACGAGCTTCCGCGCGAGCGTCGTTCCGATGAAGCCTGCGCCGCCTGTCAGCAGGATCTTCTTGCCCTTCAGAGCCACGAGCCGAGTGTAGTTAGCATCGTTTCGGAGTGAAGACCGTCCTCTTCGTCGGCGCCGGCCGCCACCAGCGCCGAGCCATCCTCCGGGCGAGACAGCTCGGCCTGCGCATCGTCGCCGTGGATCGCAACGAGGACGCACCGGGGCTCCAGCACGCGGATGTCGCGGAGGTCGTCGACGCCCTCGATGCGGATGCGGTTGCGGAGGTCGGCCGCCGGCACGAGGTGAACGGGGTGATCACCGTCGCGGCAGAGCGAGCCGTGCCGGTCGTCGCTGCGGTGGCCGAGAAGCTCGGGCTGCCGGGCATCGGCAGCGAGACCGCCCACGTGATGACGCACAAGATCGCGATGAGGCGCGTGCTCGCGGACGCGGGCGTGCCGCAGCCCCGCTTCTCGGCGGTGCGGGCGCGCCGCGAGATCGAGCTCGCAGCAGAGGAGGTCGGCTTCCCCGCGGTGTTGAAGCCCGCCGATTCGAGCGGGCAGCGCGGGCTCTTCCTGCTCGAGTCGCTCGCCGATTTCGACCGCCACCTGCACGCGGCGCTCTCGCAATCGCCGACGGGCGAGGCGATCATCGAGAGCTTCCACGAAGGCCTGGAGATCAACGCGCTGCTGGTCGCTCGCGACGGCGACCCGGCCCCGATCACCCTCTCCGACCGGATGCGGCCGCAGGGGATTGGCTTCGGCGTGGCGCTCGAGCACGTCTACCCCTCCCGGATGTTCGGCTACGGGCTCGAGGAGGTGGAGCGTGTGGCCGTCAGCGCAGTGCGCGCGCTCGGGCTGCGCAACGGAATCGCGTACCCGCAGCTCCTCTACGGCGACGACGGCGAGGTGCGCGTGGTCGAGGTCGCGGCGCGGATCCCGGGCGGACAGATGGGCGACCTCGCCTGGCATGCGACCGGGATCGACCTCGTCGAGATCGCGCTGAAGCAGGCGCTCGGCGAGCCGATCCACGACTCGCTCGTCAGGCCGAAGCACTCGAAGCCTGTGGCGATCCGCTTCCTGACGGCCAAGCCGGGGCCGCTCCCCGTCGGCACGGTACGGCGCGTGGGCGGGCTCGAGCGGGTTCTGCAGTCGCCGGGGGTCGTGCAGGCCGACTGCTTCCTGAAGGAAGGCGACACGATCCGCCCGGTGCAGGTGGACGGCGATCGCCGCGGCTACGTGATCGCCGTCGGCGCCACGAATGTCGAGGCGCGCGACCATGCGGAGACGGGCGCCCGACGCCTGTTCGTCGAGGTCGAATGAGCTGCGCCTTCGACCTCGAGCATTACGCCGAGCTGCTCGACGCGGCGCGAGCAGGCGGCTATCGGTGGGCGTTCTTCGAGGGCGAGCCGGCTGCAGGGGAGATCCTGCTGCGCCACGACGTCGACCTCTCGCTCGACGCTGCGCTCGCGATGGCCGAGCTCGAAGCGGGGCACGGCGCGCAGGCGACCTACTTCCTGATGGCCCGTAGCGAGTTCTACAACCTCGCCTCGCCCTCGGGCGAACGTGGAGTCGAGCGGCTGCGGCAGCTCGGCCACCGAGTGGGGCAGCACGCGGTCTGGCCGCTCGCCGAGCGGGACGACCGTTTCGATCCCGTGCTCGCCTGGCACAACCCGGATCACGAGTACATGCGGGAGCCGGTCGAAGGGTTCGTGAACGTGATGGAGGCGCCCTGGGCCGACCACTACCGCTCCGACTCGAACCAGCGTTGGCGCCAGGGTTGTCCCCACGAGGAGCTGCGCGCCGCCGGATTCGAGCGCCTGCAGCTGCTCACACACCCGGAAATCTGGGTCTACCCGGGCGCGACGATGCGCGAGACGATGCTCGGGATGCTCGACGCCGAGCGCGAGCGGCGCCTCGACCAGCTGGCGGCGGACAGAATCGACCTCGCGTGAAGCAGCTGACGATCCTTGTCTCGGCCTGCGGCGCCCCGGGCACAGCAGCGCTGCTGCACAACCTGCGCGAGAACGGCGAGCGGCCCGTGAGGCTCGTCGGCACGGACATGGGCGACCGTGCGATCGGGCGCCACCTCTGCGACGAGTTCCACCGCGTCCCGGGCGGCTCCGACCCTGGGTTCGCCGACGCGATGCTCGAGGTCTGCCGGCGAGAGCACGTGGACGCGATCCTGCCGCAGTCGTCGTTCGACCTGCTCGGACTGGCCGAGGCGAAGGAGCGCTTCGAGGGGATCGCGGTGCTGGTCGCGAGCCCGGAGGCGATCCACCGCTCGAACGACAAGGCGGAGACCTACGCGATGCTCGACAAGATCGGCGTGCGCGGGCCGGCCTGGCGGCGCGTGCGCGGGGCGCGGGCGGCCGCGTCGGCGGCAGAGGAGCTCGGCTATCCGGGGGTCGACGTCTGCATGAAGCCGGTCTTCTCATCCGGCTCGCGCGGCTTCCGCGTCCTCTCCGCGTCGGCCGACCGCACCGAGGAGCTGCTCGGAAACCGGCCCGGGGTGGCCGGCGCGATGCAGGTCGAGGAGCTCCAGGAGCTGCTCCCGGCCGAGGGCGGTCCTGAGCTGCTCGTCATGGAGCTGGCGACCGGAGGCGAGCGCACGATCGACGGGATCGCGGTCGACGGCCGGATCGCGCTCGGCCATGCGAAGACCCGCGAGGGCATGCGCGCCGGTCTCGCCATGTACTTCGCGACGCTCGACGACCCCGAGCTGATGGAGACCGCGGCGAAGATCGTCGCCGAGCTCCGGCTCGACCACTACTTCAACATCCAGCTCGTCGGCGAGCACGTGATCGAGATCAACCCGCGGATCTCGACGATCGTCTACCAGGAGGATCTGAACATCCCATACCTCGGCGTCAAGCACGCGCTGGGCGAGATCACTGAGGCCGAGCTCGCGGAGCTCGCGGTGCGGGTGCGCCCGACGCGGCGCGCCCTGCGCTACTTCGACCAGGTCGAGTGGGACGAGGAGTGACTCCCGTACCAAGGCTGGGGTATGAGGGACAGGCCCGCAGGGCCTGTCCCTCGGTCGTGTCAGCTAACCAATTGCCGCGGTGGTGCTCCATCCCAATCCCCCACCCACCCACGGGGCAGTACAAGGGTAGGGCCCGGGTGGCCCGGAGTTGTCACGCGGGAGTGCCGAGAGCGTGAATTCTTCGGCACGCGGCGCGGGGCGGCCGCTGCGGGTCGTCCACTGTCCGATCAACACCGCCGGCATCCCGTGGACGAACGTCCAGGCGCTCCGAAGCAAAGGGGTCGACGCGAAGCTCGTCGTCTTCCAGCGCTACAAGCTCCACCCCGAGGCTGACTGGTCGCTCGACATGTCGAGCATCTTCTGGCGAGGGCTGCCGAAGCAGTGGTACGCACTCGCCCGTCTCCTGCCGCGGGCGGACGTCTTCCACTTCTACTTCGGGCTGACGCTCGTCCCGAAGATCGCCCAGTTTCCGATCCTGCGCGCCACCGGCAAGAAGTCCGTCCTCCACTTCCTCGGCTCGGACATCCGCGGCAAGACGCCTGAGGAGCTCTCGTGGGCTCGATCGGCCGATGCCGTCCTCGTCGGGTCGTACGACGCGCTCCGCTGGCTGCCCGACGCCGAGGTGCTCCCGCCCGGGATCGACCTTTCCGCCTACACCGCGGTGCCGCCCTCCGACTCAGCTCGGCCGGTCGTCGTCCACGCGCCCTCGAGCCGCTCCCGCAAGGGAACCGACCACGTGATCGCCGCCTGCGCCGAGCTCCCGGTCGAGCTCGACCTCGTCGAAGGGCTCCACCACGACGAGGCGAGGCGGCGCTACGAGCGCGCCGACATCGTCGTCGACCAGCTGAACGCAGGCTGGTACGGCCTCTTCGCGATCGAGGCGATGGCGCTCGGCAAGCCCGTCGTCTCGTTCATCCGCGACGAGCCCGCGGAGCGAACCGAGCAGGAGCTTGGCGCCCGCGTCCCGATCGTCCGAGCGACGAAGGAGACGCTCGTCGAGGCGCTGCGCCCGCTCGTTGAGTCTCCAGAAGGGCGCCGCCGCATCGGTGCCGAGAGCCGCGCCTACGTCGAGCACGTCCACGACGCCGACTACGTCGCCGACCGCCTGCTCGCGCTCTACTCTCGGCTCTGATGGGCGCTGCCCTAAGATCGCCCCGCTCGGGGCGCGAGCTGACCGCTCTGGGGCGCGGCGCCGGGACGACGGCGCTACTGGCCGAAGTAACGGTGGCGGCCCGGCGGCGTGAAGCAACCGGCTTGCGGAGGCCGGCTCCGTCGGACTCCGCAAGCCGGTTGCGGCCCAGACGCGCCAGCTCGCGCAGCCGAGCGCGCGAGCTCAGGGCAGCGATCATCTAGTGGCTCTCGGCAGCCAGATCCGGCGCCTCGCCAGGCACTCGGCGATCTACGGCCTCGGCGGGATCGTCGCCCGGATCCTCGCGGTCATCCTGCTCCCGCTCTACACGAGCTACCTGGGCCGCGCGGGCTTCGGACGGATCGAGACCGTCCTCGCCCTGATGACCGTGCTCGTGATCGTCCTGCGCCTCGGCATCTCGAGCGCGTTCTTCCGCTTCTACTTCGACTCGACCGACGCGGCCCACCGGCTGCGGGTCGTGCGCACCTCGTTCTGGTTCACGATGACGATGGCGACCGCGGGCCTGATCGTCGGCTGCCTGATCGCCACCCCTATCGCGCACGCGCTGGCGCTCGGCAACGACGTCTGGCTTGTTCGGGCCGGCTTCGTCTGGCTCTGGGCGCAGATGAACTACGAGCAGCTGACCTCGCTCTTCCGGGTCGAGCAGCGCTCCGTCGCCTTCGTGCTCGCGACGATCGCAAATGTGCTGATCACGGTCGGCGCGACGGTGACGCTCGTGATCGGCTTCCACAAGGGCGCGACCGGCGCGCTCGTCGGCAATTTCATCGGCACGCTCGCCGTCTACGTCGTCCTGCTCGCCTACCACCGCGAGCAGCTCGGCCTGCAGTTCGACCGCGAGCTCCTGCGCGGGATGAACCGCTTCGGGCTGCCCCTCGTCCCTTCGGCGCTCGCGCTCTGGGCGATCAACTTCATCGACCGGATCTTCATCGCGCAGTACAAGGGCCAGGCCGAGGTGGGCGTCTACTCGGTGGCCGTGCGGATCTCCTCGGCGATCGCGTTCCTGATGCTCGCGTTCCGAACCGCCTGGCCGGCCTTTGCCTACTCGATCGAGGACGAGGGTGAAGCGAAGCGGACGTACGCCTTCGTGCTCACCTACATGGCCTTCGTCTGCGCCTGGGCCTCGCTCGCGCTCGGTCTGCTCTCGCCCTGGATCGTGCACGTCTTGGCGCCGAAGCACTCGTTCCACCGCGCCGCCGAGGCCGTCGCGCCGCTGGCGTTCGCCGCCGCCGCCTACGCCTGCTACATCGTCGTCGCGATCGGCGTCTCGCGGGCGCGCTACACGCGGTTCAACTGGGTCGTCACCGGCGTCGGCGCGGTCGTGAACATCGTCCTGAACGTGATCCTGATCCCACCCTACGGGATGATCGGCGCCGCGATCGCGACCGTGGCCGCGTACGTCGTAATCTTCGTCGGCATGACGCTCCGCTCGCAGCGTGTCTACCCGGTGCCCTACCAGTGGCGCCGACTCGTGACGCTCACCGGGGTCGCAGTCGGCCTGACGGTCGTCGGCAAGGCGTTCGCAGTGCCGCTGGCGGTCGCGCTAGCGCTCGCGGTCGTCTACCCGATCGTCCTCCTCGGCTGCGGCTTCTACCTGCCGGCCGAGCGGGCACGGCTACGGCGTGCGGTGCTCGCGCTCTCCGGCCGCTAGACGATTGATTCCTTAGTGGTCGTAGGCGGTGAGTCTGCGGCCGGGTGTGCCGGTCTGCCAGTTGTGGAGGATTGCGGCGGTGAGGGCGAGCAGTCGTCGGGCGATGCGGCTGATCAGGCCGGTGAGGGTGCGGCCG
>JBBQTQ010000029.1:0-29713 GCA_038213135.1 Gaiellales bacterium | reverse complement strand
GGCGGTCGACGGGGACGACGAGGAGACCGCCGCGCTCACCTCCGCCGAGCAGGCGCGACTCGCAACGGCCGCGATCGCCGCGGCCGGCTCGACGCCGCTCTACGGCTTCTTCACGAGCGCCGTCGTCGAGCTGGCGATCGCCTCCACCACCGGGCTGCGCGCCGCGCAGCGCTTCACCGACGCGACCGTCGTCACCCTCGCCGCCGAGGACGAGGCGTCCGGCTACGCGGAGCGCTCGGCGTGGCGCGTGTCCGCGCTCGACCCGGCGGAGGCAGCGCGCGAGGCCCTCGAGAAGGCCGGGCGCACGCGCGGAGCCGGCGAGATCGAGCCGGGCCGCTACGCCGCGGTGCTCGAGATCTACGCCGTCGCCGACCTACTTCGCTACTTCGCGCTGCATGCATTCAACGGCCAGGCGCTGCTCGACGGCTCGAGCTGCCTGGTCGACCGGATCGGCGAGCAGGTCTTCGGTGAGCAGATCTCGATCGTCGACGACCCGCTCGACCCGGCCGGCCTGCCGAAGGCCTTCGACTTCGAAGGAACCCCGAAACGGCCGTTGACGCTCGTCGACAACGGCGTCGCGCGCAACGTGACCTGGGACCGGCTGCGGGCTCGGCGCGGCAACACCGAGTCGACCGGGCACGCGCTCCCGACAAGCGTTCGCGGGTTCGGCTGCGTGCCGCTGAACATGGCCCTCGCGCCGGGGGAGGCGGAGTCGACGGACGCGCTCGCCGAGCTCGTCGGCGACGGCGTCCATGTGACGCGGATCGACTACGTGAACATCGTCGATCCGCGCGCAGGCATCCTCACCGGAATGACCCGAGACGGCACGTTCCGGATTCGGGGCGGCAGGATCGCCGAGCCGCTCGTGAACCTCCGCGTGACGGTCTCGATTCCGGAGCTCCTCTCGCACGTGCTCAGTCTCACACGCCATCGGCGTCTGGCGGGCCAGGCGGAGTTCTACGGCGAGCGGTACCCGATCGGGCTCCTCGTCCCCGCGCTCGCGACCACGCACCTCGACGTGATCGGCACAGGGTCTCGTCCGGGCATCTGATGCGGCGCGCCCTCGGAGTTCTCGCGCTGGGTCTGACGCTGGTCGCAAGCGGCGGCGCGGCCACGCCCACGGTTCGCGAGGCGCAGGTCAACCCACTGCTCGAGTCGCCGTTCCCGCAGAACAAGCAGAACGAGCCGAGCCTGGCGCAGAACCCGCGCAACCCGCTCAACCTGATCTCGAGCTCGAACGACGAGTCGGGCGAGCCTCCGTGCCCGGCCGGGGTCTCCCCCGCCTGCCAGTTTCAGCCGGGTGTCTCCGTCTCCGGGTACTACGCCTCCTTCGACGGCGGTCAGACCTGGACGTGCCACGGCCTCCTCGACTTCTCGGCCC
This sequence comes from Gaiellales bacterium, assembly GCA_038213135.1. Taxonomy (GTDB): domain Bacteria; phylum Actinomycetota; class Thermoleophilia; order Gaiellales; family Gaiellaceae; genus JBBQTQ01. The sequence goes on along the minus strand of JBBQTQ010000029.1, from coordinate 28,332 downwards.
AGGGCTTCTACGGCTTCGGCGATCCCGGCCAGGCCTTCGACACCCGCGGCAACGCCTTCTACTCGACGCTCGCGAAGCCGTTGCAGGCGCCAGGCGGAGCCGAGGTCGCCGACGTCTTCGTCGCCCGTTCGAGCGACGGCGGCTGCACTTACCCGCAGGCGGTCAAGGTCAGCTCGGGCGGCGGCTTCCACGACAAGCCTGCGAACGCGGTCGACACCCGAGCCAAGAGCCGCTTCAAGGACAACGTCTACGTCGCCTGGACCTGGCAGCCGCCGGTCGGCGCGGACAGGATCCTCTTCGTTCGCTCGCGCGATCACGGCGTCACCTGGTCTGCGCCGGCGACGATCAGCGCGACGTCGGATGCCTCCCGCGAAGGCAGCACCGTTGCGGTCGGCCCGGACGGGACGGTCTACGTCGCGTGGCTGGACGACTCGACCGAACGGCTGTCGATCTCGCACGACGGCGGCCGCACGTTCGCCGTTCGCGGCCTGACGATCGCCGGGGTCACGAACACGCTCCACAGCCCGTTGCCGGGTGCGAGCTTCCGGCAGGAGCGCGACTTCCCTGTTCTCGCCGTCGACCAGAAGGGGATCGTCTACGCGGTCTGGGCCACGGGCTCCGCCGCGGACGGAGCGGTGGTGCTCACGGCTTCCACCGATGGCGGCAAGCACTGGTCGAAGGTGCGCGCGATCGCGAAGGTGCCGGGGAGGAACCCGTTCTTCTCGACCGTTACCGTCGATCCCAAGGGAGCGATCGACATCGCGTTCAGCGCGGCGGACGAGGTGAGCGGAGCAGCCGGGGCGGGCGTGATCCACTACGACACGTACTTCGCGCGCTCGACCGACAAGGCGCGCACGTTCTCTGCGCCGCTCAAGCTCTCGAGCGTTTCCTCGGATCCGGACGGGGCGAGCGCGAACGCACTCACCGCGCAGTTCCTCGGCGACTACATCTCGATCGTCGGCGACAGCCGGGGCCACGGTGCCTTCGTCGTCTGGACCGACTCGCGCAATGCGGCTTCGTGCCCGGCGGTCGACGCGTTCCGCGCCGCCCCGGGCTCGAACCAGCCGGACGTGCTCACGGCATGCCCGCCGACCTTCGGCAACACCGACATCTTCCTGGGCGCGGTCTCCTACTAATCTTGAGCGGCCCCTTCGACGTCTCGCTCGCGAGCCTGCAGGCGCGCACGAGCGAGAAGTGGGTGCGGTACCCGCCCGACGTCCTCCCGCTGTGGGTGGCCGAGCTCGACGTCGCGCTCGCGCCGGCTGTTCGGGCGGCCGTGCAGGCCGCGCTCGACCGCGACGACACGGGTTACGCCGCGCCCGGCGACCTGCCCGCCGCGTTCAGCGAGTACGCGGCGGCCCGCTACGGCTGGGCGGTCGCGCAGGAGCGTGTGCTCCTCATCCCCGACGTGATGACCGGCGTCTCGGAGGTGCTGCGGCTGACCACCAGCCCCGGGGACGGGGTCGTCATCAACCCGCCGGTGTACCCACCGTTCTTCGAGACGATCGAAGCCGCGGAGCGGCGCGTGGTCGAGGTCCCGCTCGCCGAACGCTGGCGGCTCGACTTCGACGCTCTGGAGGCCGCCTTCGCGGACGGGGCCCGCGCGTTCCTGCTCTGCAACCCGCACAACCCGACCGGGCGCGTTCTGAGCCGGGAGGATCTGGAGCGGGTCGCCGAGCTCGCCGGCCGTCACGGCGTCGTCGTCCTCGCGGACGAGATCCACGCGCCGCTCGCCCTGGCCGGTGCCGTCCACGTGCCTTACCTCTCGCTCGGCAACGCGAACGCCGTCTCGCTCACCGGGGCGAGCAAAGCCTGGAACATCCCGGGCCTGAAGTGTGCGCTGCTCGTCGCCGGCTCGGACGAGCTGCGCGACCGGCTCGAGCCGCGCGTGTCGACCCTGCGCGACCAGACCGGACACCTCGGCGTCGTCGCCTCGACGGCTGCGTTCCGCGACGCGCTTCCGTGGCTCGACGAGCTGCTCGCGGAACTGGACACCCGCCGGCGCTCGCTGAGCGCGTTGCTCGGCGACCTGCTGCCCGGCGTCGGCTACGACGAGCCCGAGGCCACCTATCTGGCCTGGCTCGACTGCCGCTCCCTCGGTCTAGGAGACGATTCCGCCGCCGCGTTCCTGGAGCGCGGCCGGGTCGCGCTCACGCGCGGCCTCGACTTCGGGTCGCAAGGGGCCGGCTACGTGCGGCTGAACTTCGGCACCTCGCACCAGGTGCTCGAGGAAGCCGTCAGGAGGATGGCCGCCGCTACTTGAGCAGGTGGAAGAGGCCGATCGTGTCGGCGAAGAAGATCAGGCCAACGACAACGGTCAGGCGCGTCAGGTTCCGCTCGACGATGTGCGTGCCGCCCTGAGAGGCCGGCGTGAAGCCCATCCCGCCCATGCCGGCATCGCGGCCGGAGTGCATGAGGATCAGCCCGAGCAGGGCGATCGACACGAGAACGTGCCAGACGGCGAGGGCCTGCAGCATCGCGAGCAGGGTAACAACAGGAATCCCGTAACGGCCGCGCCTCACCTAAAGCCCGCCTGCGGCGGGCTTCGTTCGGCTGAAACACCTATGGGCCGCGCCTCACCTAAAGCCCGCCTTCGGCGGGCTTCGTTCGGCTGAAAAAGCTAGGCCGCGGCCACTTCCAGAATCTGGTCGACGAGCTCGGCGGCGATCCTGTCCTTCGTGACATAGCCGGCCGCGCCGGCTTTGCGTGCCCGCGCGATGTCCTGCCTCGCGTCGGAGCCGGTCAGCATCAGCACGGATGCGCCCGGCTGCTCCTCACGCAGGCGCCGCGTCGCCTCGATTCCGTCCAGCACCGGCATGTTGATGTCCATCAGCACGACGTCCGGCTCCAGCTCGCGGGCAAGCTCGACGGCCTGCTCGCCGTTCACTGCGTGGCCGACAACGTCGATCCGACGTTCTCCGTCGAGAATGGCTTCGAGCGCCTCCGCAAACAGGCGGTGGTCGTCGGCGATCAAGACCTTCACCGGGCGCTTCACAGATGCCAACTTTCCGTAAGGTTTAGTTGCCTTGAGAGTAGTAAATCTGATCGGTCGCTACTAGATGCAGAACGACGACGCGCGAGCGAGGATTCAGAAGCTGCTCCTGACGGGTGACAACCGGCTGAAGCAGGGGGTCGATCCGGCCAAGGTGCGTGCAAGCTACGAGGAGGCGCTCGCCGTCGCGCGCGAGGCGGGGCTCGAGGAGCGGATCAGGCCGCTGGTCGAGATCCGCCTTGCCGACCTCGAACGGCTCGCAGGAGAACAGCCTCCACACGCTCCGCCTGCAGCCTGACGTCGTGCTCCGCGGCCGCGGCTCGGGCGGCGTCGTTCGGTAGCGGCAGCTGAGCGGCGCGCACGAGCGCATCGGCAAGGGCATCGTCGTCGGTGGGGTCGACGAGGATCCCTGCCTCGGGTGACACGAACTCCGGCGGCCCTCCGACCCGAGTGGCCACGACCGGCCGCCCGCAGGCCTCCGCCTCGAGCAGCGACGGGCCGAAGGGCTCGACCAGGCTCGGCTGGCAGACGACGTGCGACGCCGCGATCAGCTCCGGCACGCGGTCGTGCGGCACCATCCCGGCGAGCTCGACACCTGCGCGGCCGGCGAGCTGGGCGCGAAGCGGGCCGTCGCCCGCGAACACGAGCGTTCCCTCGTCCAGCCGCTCGAACGCCTGCGCTAGCCGCAGGACGTTCTTGCGCGGCGTCAGCGAGCCGAGGCAGAGGTAGCGCGTCGGGCCGGGGGGTGCCGGCTCGACCCGGAAGCGCTCGAGGTCGACTCCGCAATCGATCACGTCCGTCTTGCCCTGGGCCTCGGGCACGCGAGCCTCGAGCTCGCGCCGCAGGTAGTCGGAGACGGCCACGACCGCCGCCGCCCGCCGGACGACGAAGCGCGTCGCCGCCCGGACGCCTGGAAGCGTCGTGTTCCGGACGTCCTGGCCATGAGCGGTGACGACCAGAGGGACGCGCGAGGCGAGGGCGGCGGCGAGTCCGCTCGGGACGAGGAAGTGCGCGTAGACGACCTCCGGGTGGAAGCGGCGCGCGGCGCTTCGCGCAGCTCGCGCCAGCGAGAGATACCGCCGCTTCCCGCCCGCGCGGCGGTCGAGTACTGCCCGCTCGATCTCGTGTCCACGCTCGGCGAGCGCCCGCTCCAGGTCTGCCACGAAGACGCCGAGGTCCGGATCGTCCGGCCCCGGATACATCTGCGAGACGAGCAGGATCCGCAAGCTACGGGCGCGGGCGCTGCGCGTCGTACATGCCCCACTCCTCGCGGAGCGTGCCGCAGATCTCGCCGATCGTGCAGCGGGCGCGGAGGGCTTCACGCATCGGGGGGAGCAGGTTCTCGGAGCCCGCGGTGACCCGCTGGACTTCCGCGAGCGCGGCCCCCGCTGCGCCTGAGTCGCGCTCGGCACGCACTCGGGCCGTGCGCTCCAGCTGCCGCCGCTCGGCCTCGGGGTTCAGCCGGTAGAGCTCGATCTGCTCCTCGTCCGCCTCGACGAACGCGTTGACGCCGACGATCGGCCGCTCGGCGGACTCGACCTGCTCCGTGTAGCGGTAGGCGGCCTCCTCGATCTCGCCCTGGACGAAGCCCTGCTCGATCGCGGCCACGGCGCCGCCGAGCTCCTCGACGCGGTCGATCAGCTCGAGCGCCCGCTCGGCGAGCTCGTCCGTGAGGGCTTCGACGAAGTAGGAGCCGCCGAACGGGTCGGCCGTGTCGGTCGTGCCGGCCTCCGTGGCGAGGATCTGCTGCGTGCGCAGCGCGAGCGTCGCCGCGCGCTCGGACGGCAGCGCCAACGCCTCGTCGAAGCCGTTCGTGTGCAACGACTGGGCGCCGCCGCAAACGGCCGAAAACGCCTGCACGGCGACGCGGACGACGTTGTTCTCCGGCTGCTGGGCGGTCAGGGTCGAGCCTCCCGTCTGCGCGTGGAAGCGCAGCGCGAGGGCCTTCGGGTTCGTAACGCCGAGCCGCTCGCGCAGGAGCTGGGCCCAGAGCCGCCGCGCGGCCCGGAACTTCGCCACCTCCTGGAAGAAGTGGTTGTGCGCGTTGAAGAAGAAGGAGAGCCGCTCGCCGAATTCGTCCGGCGACAGTCCTGCCTCGACCGCGGCGCGGCAGTAGGCGAGGCCGTTCGCGAGCGTGAACGCGAGCTCCTGAACCGCCGTCGAGCCCGCCTCGCGGATGTGGTATCCCGAGATCGAGATCGTGTTCCAGCGCGGCAGCCGCTCCGCGCAGTAGGCGAAGAGATCGGTCGTCAGACGCATCGAAGGCCGCGGCGGGAAGATGTAGTTCCCGCGCGCGACGTACTCCTTGAGGATGTCGTTCTGGACGGTGCCGCGCAGCTTGTCGCCCGAGACTCCCTGCCCCTCGGCAACCAGCTCGTACAGCAAGAGGAGCAGCGCCGCGGGCGCGTTGATCGTCATCGAGGTGGAGACCTTGTCGAGCGGGATCCCCTCGAGCAGCAGCTCCATGTCGGCGAGCGAGTCGATCGCGACGCCGGTCCGGCCGACCTCCCCGAGCGCGCGTGGATCGTCCGAGTCGTAGCCAAGCTGGGTCGGCAGGTCGAAGGCGACCGAGATCCCGGTCTGCCCTCGCTCGAGCAGGTAGCGGAAGCGCTCGTTCGTCTCCTCGGCCGAGGCGAAGCCGGCGTACTGACGGATCGTCCACGGCCGGCCGCGGTACATGTCCTTGTACGGCCCACGCGTGTAGGGGAACTCGCCGGGGAGCTCGTTGCGCTCCTCGACGTCCCCGAAGGTGTAGACGGGCTTGACCTCGATCCCCGAGTCGGTCTCCCGTCCCTCCTCAGCCGTCGCCATCCGGCAATCGTACGTCGGGGGAGGCAAGGGCAAGGATGAACGAAGAGAACGATGCGGCGGTCCCGCCAGACTCACGGGCGAGACCGCCGCACTCTGTCAAGCCGGACCGCGAAGCGTCAGCGTGCTCCTTGTCGGCTCGGGCCGGTAGCCGAGCTGCTCGTTCAGCGTCCGCATCGGCAGGTTCCGCTCCTCGCTGGACGTGATCAAGCGGGCGAAGCCCGCCCGCTTGGCGGCGGCGATCTGCGTCCGCTTGAGCGCACTCGCAACCCCGCGACGGCGCCACGTCCGGCGCACCGCGGTGAGACCGTTCGTCGCCTCGCCGCCGTTGTCGTCGAGCGAGGCGTAGCCGATCGGCCCGCACTCCGCGAGCGCGACGAAGAACAGGTCGTGCCGTCTCGTCGGCCGGTCGAGCTCGAGCGCACGGAACTGCTCGAGCGTGATCGTCCCTTCGATGCCCGGGATGTCCGCGGCGGCCTCGGTTCCGACCTCGTAGAGCGCCTCGGCGAGCTCGGGCCGGTCGGCGAGCGAGACGATCTCGACCCCCGCCGGCAACCGCGCCGGTTCCGGGTCGTGTGTTGCAAGATCGAGAGCGACTGCCTGTTCGCCGCCGACGACCTCGTAGCCCCGCCGCTCGAGATAGGCACGGGATTCCGTGTCGCTCTCGGTGACGTCGCCTTGGAGCTCCTGGCGGCCCGCCGACTGAGCGCACCGGCCGGGCTCGGCGAGCAGCGCCGAGCCGATGCCCTGTCCTCGCCGCTCGGGCACGACGATGCAGTGGCCCATGGCGAACTCCTCGGGCCAGGGGTGGACGAAGCCGCAGCCCGCCGGCTCTCCGTCCTGCCGCGCGACGAGATAGACGAGCGTGTCGTCGGCGTCGAGGTTGTGGCGGAGGTTCTCGAGGCGCGGCGGCCTCCGCTCGGGGTTGGCAAGGGTGCGGACGGCGATCATCGCCTCGAGGTCCGCGTCTGACTGCACGGGCGCGATTGCGACCGAGAAGGACATGCTGAGGTCTCCTTTGGTGGTAGGGGCCCTACGAACTGCGCGAGTTGTCGGCCATACACACCACCTCCCAGCAGGGTTCCGCGGGCATTCTACGGACCGTGACCGTGACCGTTCGTCTCTTCGCCGGCCTGCGCGAGCGCGCGGGCTGGTCGCAGCGGGAGGTCGACGCGGCCCGAGTCGGCGACGTCTGGCCCCAGCTCGGGCTCGGCGAGGAGCCGGGCGGGCTCCTCTATGCCGTCAACCACGAGTACGCGCCACGGGAGCAGGTGCTCGCCGACGGCGACGAGGTGGCGCTGATCCCTCCGGTCTCAGGCGGCGCGTTCCGGCTCAGCGAGGAGCCGCTCGACGTGGCAGCGGTGATTGCCGAGGTCTCCGACCCGCGCGCCGGCGGGACCGCGAGCTTCGTGGGCACGACCCGCGACAACTCGCGGGGGCGCGCGGTTCACTACCTCGACTACGAGGGCTACGACGGCATGGCTGAGAAGATCATGGCCCAGCTCGCCGCCGAGCTCGCGGCGAAGTACGAGCTGTGCGCCGTCGCGATCGCACACCGGGTCGGCCGGGTGGAGATCGGCGAGCCGAGCGTCGTGATCGCCGTCTCAGCGCCCCATCGTCAGGACGCCCTGGCCGCCTGCAAGGAAGCGATCGACACGCTCAAGGAGACCGTCCCACTCTGGAAGAAGGAGGTGTACGAGGGCGGCGAGGAGTGGATCGGCCGCGGCTCATAGCTAGGAGGCCCGCTACGGTTTGGCCAGATGGAGCCCGTCTCCGATCCGCGCGACTACGAGCCGATCCAGCCGCGGGGCACGTACTGGAGCTGTCTCTGGGCGAAGATCTGGGGGCCGATCATCTGCGTCGGCGCGGCGGTCATCAAGCTCGGCTTCACCTTCGCCAAGTTCTTCGCGATCTTCGTCGCGGTCGGCGGCTACGCGCTGATCTGGGGCTGGCAGTTCGCGATCGGGATCGTCCTGCTGATCCTCGTCCACGAGCTCGGCCACTACTTCGAGGCTCGCGCGCTCGGACTGCATCCGTCGCTACCGATCTTCATCCCGTTCATCGGCGCGTTTGTCGCGATCAAGGACGACCGGATCAACCCCTGGCAGCACGCGAAGGTAGCGATCGCCGGGCCGCTCGTGGGCGGACTCGGTGCGGCGATCGTCTACGGGATCGGCGAGGTTCGGAGCTCCGGGCTGCTGCAGGCGCTCGGCTACACCGGCTTCCTGCTGAACCTCTTCAACATGCTCCCGATCGGCTTCCTCGACGGCGGCGCGATCGCGCGCTCCTTCCGCTTCCTGCGCCTCGGCGGCGCACCTCGCCGGGCCTATGGACTCGGCGCCGCGTATCTCCTTCTCGCGGGCCTGTTGGCGCTCGGTATGTGGGCAGCCCATGTACCCCAACATCGGCTGTAGTGGAAGACCGCCAGATCCTCCAGCGGCACGGCCCGGACGTCGAGTCCGAGATCGAGCTGATCGGGGACGAGTTCCGCGAGGGCTTCGAGGCGGTCGAGCGGATCGGCGGGCCTGCGGTGACGGTCTTCGGCTCGGCCCGCATTGGAGAGAGCGACCCGATCTACGCGCAGGCTCGCAAGGTCGGACACGGCTTGGCGAAAGCCGGGTTCGCGGTCGTGACCGGCGGCGGCCCCGGCGCGATGGAGGCGGCGAACCGCGGCGCCAAGGACGCGGGCGGCCGCTCGGTCGGCTTCAACATCGAGCTCCCGCACGAGCAGCGCGCGAACCCCTACCTCGACCTCGAGGTCACCTTCCGCCACTTCTACGCGCGCAAGGTGATGCTCGTGAAGGCGGCGGAAGGGTTCGTGATGATGCCTGGCGGCTTCGGGACGCTCGACGAGATGTTCGAGGCGCTCACCCTGATCCAGACCGGCAAGCTGCTCCACTTCCCGGTCGTCCTCTTCGGCTCCGAGCACTGGCGCGGGCTGATCCGCTGGTGGGAGGAGAAGCTCCTCCACGAACGGATGATCTCGCCGAGCGACCTCGAGCTGGTCGTCCTCACTGACGATCCGGCGGAGACGGTCGAGACGATCCTCGCCTGCTTCGAGCGCCGCTGCTCGCACGTGGTCGCGGCACCGCACAAGGCGGACGGGCAGTAGCTACGGGCCGGAAGGAAGCACGATGTACGGCGTCGGCGGCTTCGTGCCAGGGCCGTAGACGAGCGTGTCGCCGACCGGGATGTAGCGGCTGAAGTACGAGTCGTTCTTGATCAGCTTCCCGTCCTCCCAGACCTTCCGGTAGACGGTGACGTCGAAGCCGCGCTCGCCGGAGCCCTTGACGGTCACGGTCGTCCCGGGCGCGGCGACGTGGCCGCTCGGGTCGTACGCGTTGGTCGCCTTCGGGTCGGTCCAGTTCGTCTGCGGGGTCGTGGTCGAGACGACCTTGCGGTTCTGCGGCGTCGAGTAGAAGGTGAAGGTCAGCGTCTGGTCGGTGTAGGAGCTCTTGATCAGGATCCCGCTCTTCAGGTTGTTCGTGAAGACGAGATCGGGGCCGCCATAGGAGACCGTGGCGTCGCGGCCGAGCGGGTAGTGGTTGAGGTAGTAGCTGTGGTTGATCCGGCGCGTGATCGTCAGGCCGGCCTCGAACGCGTCGTTGAAGAGCGTCGTCGCCGTCTGGCAGACGCCGCCGCCGATCGCCGGAAGCGTCAGGCTGCCCACGATCTGCTGACCCTCGAGGAAGCCGCGGTCGGCGGTGCGCGGGCCGACGACCTTGTTGAACGAGAAGGTCTGTCCCGGCCGGATGATCGTGCCGTCGATGAAGTCGGCCATCAGGTGCACGTTGTGGATCCGGTTCGTGGACGAGGTGCCCATCTGGGTTGTGTAGTCGACGAGCTTCGTCGTGACCCCGAGGCCCTGTGCCCTCTTGGTCGTGAGCTTCGGCTGGGTTGGCGCCAGCGTGAGGGCCGCGTCGCGGGCGCTGCTCTGGCGGGCAGCGGCGAGCACGGCGCCGAGCGTGCCGCGCGGGTCGAACTTGAAGCCGGGCTGGGAGGGCACGACCGAGACGGCGTCACCGGAGACGGCGAAAGTCGCGTCCTTCGGCTCGGTCTCGAGCGGCTTGACGAACGGCTCGACGACGGTCGCCAGCGCGCCGCGGTCGAGTGTGACCGAGTAGCCGGTGCGGCGCGGGATGAAGCGAAGGAGGCCGGCGAGCGTGTCGGGGGTGAGCGATCCGACCTGGTTGCCGTTCGCGCTGAGCGTGACGGGGGCACCGAGCATCGCCGAGGCCTGGCTTGCCGCGACCTTCGCCGCCAGAGTCGGGATCTTCGGCGCGGCCGGCCGGAAGTTCAGGGTCACCGAGCCTGACCCGGCAAGCACAGCCCGCTCGAGGTCGGCGAGCAGCCTGTTCCCCAGCGGTGCCGTGCCCGCGCGCGCGGCCGTCACGACCGGCGTCACGCCCTGCATCGCGACATTCGCGTCGGCCGGCTGGCGGCCGTACTCGGCGAGCTCGGCGAGGAACGCGCCCGCGGCGCCACGTCGGATCCGCAGCACCGGCACGATCTCGTGCGCGCGGCCGAACGGGAGCAGCAGCGTCTCGGCGCGCTGGACGAACGAGCTCTGGCCCGCATGCAGCGCCACACCGGCGGTCGCCGGCGCGTTGACGCCGAGGACGCGTGAGGGAACCAGGCTGACCGACCGCCCGCCCACGTCGACCTGGATCGACCGCGCGAGACGGGCGCCGACGATCGACTCGATGCTCCGCTCCAGCCTGCTGCGGCTCTGGCCGCCGACCTCCTGACCGAAGACGCGGACGCCCGGCATCGTCTCCCCGCGGTACTGGAGCGTGCGGACGAGCAACGCGACCGCGATCCCCCCAACGACGAGCGCGAGCCCGCCCAGGACGAAGGCGAGCGCACGCAGGCGCCGCCGGCGGGCGGGCCGGGAGAGTGTGTACTGAACGTTCGTCATCCCCGGTGAGAGAAACCGTAGTCGAGCAGGCGCTTCACGTCGTCGTCGGCGTTGGTCGAGCCGACGGTGACGGCGATCAGGTAGACGCCGTGGCGCCGCGCCGAGACCACGAGGCAGTGCTTCGAGAGCGTCGTCCAGCCGGTCTTGATCCCGTTCACGCCCGGGTACTTGCCGAGCAGGTGGTTGTGGTTCACGTAGATCTTCCCGTTCACCGGTGCCGGCCACGGCACGTGCGCGACGCGCGTGCGGACGACTGCGCGGAAGCGCGGGAGCCACATCGCGTAGCGGGAGAGCGCGGCGAGATCCCACGCGCTCATGTGGTTGCCGCGGTCGATGACGCCGCTCGTGCTCGTGAATTGCGACTCGCGCAAGCCGAGCGAGCGGGCCTTCGCGTTCATCATCGCCAGGAAGGCGTGCCGGGTTCCGGCCGACGCGAGCGCCAGCGCAAGCGCGTCGTCGTTGCCCGAGTAGAGCATCAGCCCGTAGAAGAGCTTCCAGGCCGGGACGCGCTCGCCGGCACGCAGACCCTCGCGGAAAGGCGGTACGCGTGTAACTGAAGGCTCGATCGTGACGACCGTGGTCGGGCGGAGGTGCTCGAGTGCGACGACGGCGGTCATGATCTTCGTCAGCGAGGCGACCGGCAGCGCCTGGTGCGGATGCTTTTGCCAGATCACCTGGCCGTTCGCGCCGTCGATCAGGATTCCGGCGCGGCCGCTGATCCTCAGCCCTTGGGCGAGAGCCACTCCAGGGAAGAGCAGGCGAGGCGGGGCCGCGTGGTGCGGGGCGACAGGCGCGGCGTGAGCCGCCGCTCGGATCGGCGTCGGCTTCGCGGCCTGGGCGGGCGCGGGCCCGTCGCCGGTGTTGATCAGCGACCAGGCGCCGACAGCGACCCCCGCGACCACGAGCGCCACGGCGAGCGCGGGCAGCGACAGCCTGCGCTTCCTTTTCCCTCCCTGCAACAGCGACCCGCTCAGGTGCCTGATTGTAGCTCCCTAGACTTACGACATGGAACTGCGCGACCTGCCTTCGGTGGACGAGCTCGCGCGCTCGACGGCCGATCCGCTGGCGGTCGAGGCGGCACGAGAGGTGCTCGCGCGGGCGCGCGAGGAGATCCGGGCCGGCCACGATCCGGGTGACCTTTCCGCGCGGCTGGAGCAGGAGCTGGCCACGGCTCGCTCGTTCCAGCTGCGGCGCGTCCTCAACGCGACCGGGGTGATCCTGCACACGAACCTCGGGCGGGCGCCGCTCTCCGTAGCCGCCCTCGCTCGAGTTGCCGAGGTCGGCGGCGGCTACTCGAACCTCGAGCTCGACCTCCACGATGGCAGGCGCGGCTCTCGTCAGGATCACTGCGCCGACATCCTCAGGCGCCTGACCGGCGCCGAGGCGGCGCTCGTCGTCAACAACAACGCGGCTGCAGTGCTGCTCGCGCTCGCCGCGCTGGCGGAGGACCGGGAGGTGCTCGTCTCGCGCGGCGAGCTGATCGAGATCGGCGACGGATTCCGGATTCCGGATGTGCTCGCACGCTCGGGCGCCCGACTCGTGGAAGTCGGGACGACGAACCGCACCCGGGTCGGCGACTACGAGCGTGGGATCGGGCCGGCGACGGCAGCGATCCTGCGAGTGCACCAGTCGAACTTCCGCGTGGTCGGCTTCACCGAGCAGCCTTCGGTCGGGGAGCTCGCCCGCGTCGCCCGCGCGCACGACCTGCCCCTGGTCGACGACCTCGGCTCGGGTGTCCTCGTGCATCTGGAGGACGAGCCTGCCGCGAAGGAGAGCCTCGCCGCCGGCGCCGACCTCGTCTGCTTCTCGGGCGACAAGCTGCTCGGTGGGCCGCAGGCCGGAATCGTGGCGGGCCGCGCCGACCTCGTCGAGCGCCTCCGCCGCCACCCTCTCCAGCGCGCGCTGCGCGCCGACAAGCTGACCCTCGCCGCGCTCGAGGGGACGCTGTCGCTCTACCTCGACCCCGAGCGCGCAGCGCGGGAGATTCCCGTCTTGCGGATGCTGGCCGAGCCGGTCACGACGGTGCGGGCCAGGGCGGAGCGGCTCGCGCAGACGACAGGCGGCGCCGTGGAAGAAACGGTCTCGCGAGTCGGCGGTGGCGCGCTCCCGCTCACCGAGCTGCCGAGCTTCGCCTGCGCGGTCGAGGAGGAGCTGGCGAAGCCGCTTCGGGACGGCGACCCGCCCGTGATCGGGATCGTCCGCGACGGCCGCCTCCTGCTCGACTGCCGGACGCTGACGGACACGGAGGCAGACGAGGTAGCCGCAGCAGTGCTCCGCGCCCGCGGATGAGCGACCGCCCGCCGGAAGCGCTGCTCTGGGACTTCCTGCGCGGCGCGATGGCGACGAAGGCGCTCGCGGTCGTCGTCGACCTCGGCGTGCCCGAAGCGCTCGCCGACGGCCCACGGCCGGTGGCCGAGCTGGCAGTTGAGCTCGGCGCGCACCCCGACACGCTGCACCGCCTCCTCCGCGCGCTCGCGAGCGACGGCATCTTCGTCGAGGACCCGCCCGGCGTCTTCGGGCACACCGAGGCGTCCTTGCTCCTGCGCCGCGCGGGCTGGAGCGAGTTCGCGCATCTGTTCGGCGGAGTCTTCTACCGCGCGATCGACGACCTCGACCCGGCGAGCGCGGAGGCCACCTTCCCAAACCGTTTCGGCACGGGCTTCTGGCCCTGGCTCGCGGCTCATCCCGACGAGCGCGCCGCCTTCGACGCCGCGATGGCCGCGGAGCGCGGACGGCCGGCCGAGCGGCTCGCCGCTCTCGAGTGGCAGGGCGTCGGGACCGTCGTCGACGTCGGGGGCGGCAACGGCGCCCTCCTCGCCGAGCTCGTCAGGCGCCGGCCAGCGCTGCGCGGGATCGTCTTCGATCTGCCGGAGACCGTTCGCGACGAAGCTGCCCTCGGCGAGGGTGTCGAGTTCGTCGCGGGCGACTTCTTCGTATCGGTGCCGGCGGGCGACGCCTACGTCCTCTCCAAGATCCTCCACGACTGGAACGACGAGCAGGCGGCCAGGATCCTGCGCACGATCCGAGCCTCGGCCCCTGCCCACGCGCGCCTGCTGATCAACGAGTCGGTCGTCCCGCCCGGCAACGACCCGAACGGCGCGAAGTGGCTCGACCTGTTGATGCTCGCGCTCGCCGGCGGACGAGAGCGCACCGCGGAGGAGTGGCAGGCGCTCCTCGAGGCCGGCGGCTTTCGCGCCGATTCGATCGAGGACGGTCTGATCCAGGGCTCAGTCGCGCGTTCCTCGGACGCCGCTGGAGGTCGGCCAGGCCGGCCGCCAGGTGATGTCGGCGAGGGACGCGCGTGCCGCTGACCGTCGGCACCGCGGGCCACATCGACCACGGCAAGACCTGGCTCGTGCGGGCGCTGACCGGCAAGGACACCGACCGGCTGCCCGAGGAGCAGACGCGCGGCATCTCGATCGACCTCGGCTATGCACCGCTCGACCTGCCGGACGGGCGCCGGCTCTCGCTGATCGACGTGCCGGGCCATGAGCGGTTCGTTCGCAACATGGTCGCGGGCGCGACCGGCATCGACCTCTTCCTGCTCGTGATCGACGCGGGCGAGGGCGCTCGGACGCAGACGCACGAGCACCTGGCGATCCTGCGGCTGCTCGGGATCGAGCGGGGCGTCGTGGCGGTGACAAAGGCCGACGCGGTCGACGAGGAGATGCTCGAGCTCGCCCTGGAGGAGGCCCGCGAGCTCGTCCCGGACGCACCCGTCGTCGCAGTCAGCGCCAAGACCGGGCTGGGGCTCGACGAGCTGCGGGCGAGGCTCGCGACCGCCGCCGACGCGACGCCGCACAGCCGGCACGAGGGAGCCACGCGCCTCTACGTCGACCGCGTCTTCACGCTCCGTGGCATCGGCACCGTCGCGACCGGGACACTCTGGTCCGGCTCGATCTCCGAGGGAGCCGAGCTGCGCGCCGAGCCCGCCGGCCTGGACGTCCGCGTCCGCAGCGTGCACGTCCACGACAAGCCGGTCGAGCGCGCGGAGGCAGGACAGCGCGTCGCCGTCAGCCTGCCGGGAGTCGACCGTGATCGGCTACGGCGCGGCGACGCCCTCGTCGAGCCGGGCGCGTACCCGGCGAGCTACCGCCTCGACGTCGTGCTTCAGGAGCTCGGGCCGATCGAGAGCGGTCGCCGCCTGCACGTCCACCACGGCACCGGAGAGGTCTACGCGCGGGTCGTCCGTGCGGGAGAGCGCTACGCGCAGCTTCGTCTGGCCGAGCCGGTCGTCGCCGCCCGCGGTGACCGGGTCGTCCTCCGCGACGGACTGACGCTCGGTGGCGGGCTGGTGATCGACCCCGCGCCGAGGCGCGCGCTCGACGCGGAGCGCCTCGCGCTGGTGGAGCGCGGCGAGATCGCGGCCACGGTGCACGAGCCGGTGCGCCTCAGCTCCCTGCGCCACCTGCTCGACGGCGAGCCGGCCCGTCTCGAGCAGGCGGGCGACTGGATCTTCTCGGTCACCTGGCTCGAGCAGCTGCGCTCCCGGCTGGACGAACAGCTCGCGGTCGCCGATCCGCTCGATCCCGGCATCCCGTTCCCGAACGCGCCCTGGGCCGCGGCGATCGCCCCGCTGCTCGGTCTCGATCGGCGCGGCGGGAAGCTCTACCGGCCCGGTGCCGCGGCGGCGCTCGGTGAGCACGAGGCGGCCGCGGCGGCGCTCGAGGCAACCCTCGGCAGCGAGCCCGTGAAGATCGCGGACGCCCGCCTCGCGCGGCTGCTCGAGGAGCACGGGCGCCTCGTCCGCGTCGGCGACGGGCTGGCCATCAGCCCGCGGGCCTACGAGCAGGCAAAGACTGCGCTGCTCGAGGAGTGCGCCGCCGCCGGCAAGATCACGCTCGCGCGTTTCCGCGACCTGCTCGGCAGCTCACGCCGCACGGCCCAGCTCCTCCTCGAGCGCTTCGACGGGGACGGCCTCACCCGCCGGATCGGCGACGAGCGGGTCTTGCGTCGGGCTAAGCGGTGACGCGAATCGTCGCGCAGGATGATCTGCTCGTGACACCGCTCGGATTGGTCGCGTCCAGACAGAACGTGTAGAGGCCGACTGCGAGCTTGCGCGGCGGACGCCATTCGACGAAATAGACCTGTCCCGACTTCGCCTCGCCAAGCGGCACGCGCGCGGTGAAGACCGTCTTCGCTCCACGCGCCACCGAGACGTGCTCCTTCGCCTTGCCACTGACGTCCGCGACCCGGAAGCGCAGTCGGACGATCCCGCGACGTGAGCCGCTGCTCGTGAGCGCCTTCACCGTCGGTCCCGGCGGCGGTGGCGGAGCAGCGACGACGCCCAGCGCCGAGATGCTGGTCTGCCAGTTGTTGCGACTCCCGGCCGGCGGCCCCACTTCACCCCCACCCCACACGACCCCCGGGTTCGCGGGATCGATCGCCATGCCGAAGTAGTCGCCCCAGCGACTGCCGCTGTACGGGGCGCCGCTCTGGGCCAGCACGGCGGGGGCCGAGAACCCACCTGCCGAATCGAGCGAGTACGCGAGCAGCTGCGGAGGGGCGGCGTCGCTCGTGAAGCCGACCACGGAGAGGACGCTGCCGTTGCCGTCGGGCTGGATCGCCGGATAGAGAAAGTCGCCCGTCGCGGTTGAGAGCTCGCTCTGCCAGAGGAGGGCGCCGGCGCTCGAAACGGCGCCGTAGTCGGCGCAGACGCGCGGCGCAGACGCGCCGGGCGGAGTGCAGCCGTTCGTGGCCGAGAAGAAGAGCGTGTTGTTCTGCCAGGCGACTCCGGCGACGCGCGAGTCGCCCTCGTCGATGTGTCCGCCCGGCTGGATCGCGCTCGACCCGGGTGGATCCTCGATCGACTTCTGCAGCGGAACGGCGGTGAAGCTGATCGAGCCGGCGGCCGCGGAGGCGACCTTCATGAGCCTGACCCTGCTGCCGTCGGTCTCGATCCCGAAAGCCGCCGCACCGGTGTTCGGTGCAGGCTGGATGCTGAAGTGCGCCCGGTCGGGCCCGCGGCTGAACGCAGGCGAGGTGACCGCGCCCGAGAGCAACGCTGCCTTGTCGTAGACCCAGACCTCGTTCCCGAGGAAGTTGCCGGAGCCCGAGCAGGTGCTGAAGACATCGGCGGCGACGACGATCAGCGTGTCGCTGAAGCCGATCTTCGGCTGATCGGGGCACGCGCCCGTCGGGATGTCGAAGCGCGTCCACTGGCCCGGCGAGGGGTCGGCCCCGCGGCTGACCCCGATCAGGACGTTGCCGTTCGTCAGGTCGAGGATGCTCGTGTACCAGCGGTTCGTCGCGGGGTCGAACAGGATCCGCGGGTCCGAGAGGTCGTCGCCGGTCCCGAAGGTCTGCTCCGGCGAGGTACTGGAGACGACCGCGCCGGTCGTCGTCCAGATCCGGCCCGCGCCGTTCACGAGCTCGACAACGCGTCCTGCTCCGACGGCAACCGAGACGTCCGGGGGCTCCGAGGCCGAGTCCGCAGCGGTGGCTCCCGGCACGGTGACGATCACGCTCGGCGTATTCGGGGCGGCCGAGGCCGGAGCGATCGTGACGAGCGCACCGACGGCAAGCGCGGCGACGAGGAAGGGGAGACGACGCTGCACGAACTCCAAGGGTAGGCCAGACGAGCCGTGCCCGGTGCAGCCGGGGGACCTGCCAGAGTTCGGGCGACGACTCCGAACGGGAGGTGACGAGGTGAAGGGCTCGGACAAGCCGAAGAAGCTCGCCAAGAAGGTGGCGCAGAAGTCGCTGAAGGAGAAGCGGACCGAGAAGCGCGCGAAGAAGTAGCCGCCGCTAGGGCTGGCGGACGAGCACGGTGCGGCTGAACCCGTCGCTCCAGCCGACGCGACCGCGCACGACGGCACGGGCGTGCGTTCCCGGCCGGAACCCGAGCGGCAGGACGGCGTGGCCGCGCGCGTCGAGCCGTCCGAGCTCGGCCGTCACGAAGGTGAAGTGCTCGCGGTCGTACGTCTGGACCGCAACGCGTGCGCCGGGCCTGGCGGGCCGCGTCGTCACCACCAGTCGCCGTCCTCTGATGCTCGCGCTGACCGCGGGCCTGACCTGGACGGCCGCCAACGGGCTCACGGCGCCGCCCGCACGGGCTCTGTAGAGCCCCGGCTCCGCGGCCTTCGCCGAGAACGCGTAGCTGCCGTCGGGCCGCGGCCGGTGCTGGGCAACTTCCTGCCAGACGCCTTTCGGATCTCTCCGCTCGAGAGAGACGGTCGCCGCTCCGCTCGGCGCCAGACCCGTGAAGACCGCCTCGGCACCGGCCACGAGCGGCGCCGGCGGACCAGTGAGGACGAGTCCGTAGACGCTGATCGCACCTCGCATGAAGCGGTGGATCGTGCAGTGGAAGGCGTAGACACCCGCCTTGTCGAACGTGCGAGCGAAGACACCGCCGGGAGCGATGTACCCGGAATCGAAGGCGCCGCCGTCCGCGGTGACGGTGTGCGAGGTGGAGTCGCCGTTGCGCCAGGAGATGGTCGTGCCGAGGAGGACGCTCAGTCTCGAAGGCGCGTAGGACTTCCCGGGGATCAGGACGTCAGCCGTCGGGCCCGGGGCCGCGGTGGCGGGCCCGAGGACGAACGTCGCGGCGACGACAGCGAGCAGCCTCATCGCGGCGAGACGACGTAGATCCCGATCATCCCGTTGTTCATGTGCGCCTCGACGTGGCAGTGGTAGAGCCACGTCCCGGGAGCGTCCTCGACCCAGCGCGCGGCGAAGCTCTCCGCTGGCCCGATCGTCTTGACGTCCGTCGGCGTTCCCGACGGGTCGAGCCAGCGGTGACCGTGGACGTGGAAGGTGTGGAAGTCGTCGCCGAGCGCGAGCACGTCCCACTGGACCGAGTCACCGACCTTCGCGTGGAACACCGGTGTGTTGCCGAGAAAGGCGCGGCCGTCGATCGTCATGAAGTTGAGCTGCGACTCGAAGAAGACGACGAACTCGTGGTCCGGAAGCGGCTGGCCGGCAGGACGGATCGAAAGCGCCCCGTACATGCCGCCGGCGATCGAGTCGTCCATCGAGGGCGAGTGGTCGTGGTAAGGCCAGATACCCACCGAGTCGGGCCCGGCGACGAGGCGGTAGGTGAACGACTGGCCCGGCTTCACGTTGGCGCCCGGCCCGGAATAGCCGGGGATGTAGGCACCGTCAGAGCCAGGCCGGTAGTGCACGCCGTGGAAGTGCATCGAGTGCGGCCGGTTGAACTCGTTGTCGAGGTTCTCGAAGTGGACGAGGATCGTGTCGCCGACCTGAGCCCGGATGAGCGGCCCGGGAATGCCGGGGCTCGGGATCGGCTGCGCCCAGTCCTTCGTGAACTGCTTGTAGACGACCGTGCGAAAGGTCGTCTGGTCCGGCGTGAACGTCCGGTGCCCGATCGCGTCGCGCTCGTTCGGGACCACGTTCCAGTTCACCGGTACGGCCGCGATCCAGTAGTCGACCACGTGGCCCTCGGCCTTCCCACCCGTGGCGGTCGGGGCGCCGACCGCTAGAGCCGCGAGGGCCAGGAGCGCTAGCGCCCCCGGCCCCCGCCTCAGCACCGCCTTCACGGCGTGACGATCACCGTCCCGTTCATGTCCGGGCCGTGGATCAGGCAGATGTACTTGTACTTCCCGGGCTTCGTGAACGTCACCGCTGCCGCCCTCGGCAGCGGGATGTGCGGCGAGCCGGCCGTGAGCGGCAGCGCCAGGAAGCCGTTGCCGTGGTTCGTCCCGTCGTACTGGTACTTGCCCTTCGGCTCGGAGCCGTACGGGAAGACGGGGTTCACCTGGTTCGGCCCCTTCGGCCCCATCGGGAAGATGTCGGTCTTCTTCTCGAACGCGCCGACCCACTTGGACGGGCCGAAGGTGACGTTGTGCACCTCGGTCGGCGCCTTGTTGACGAAGTTCACCGTCGTCCCGACCTTCACCGTGAGCACGTCCGGGAAGTACGTCAGGAGCGTGCTCGAGGAGCCGACTCCGGCGTAGACGGTGTTCTTGGGCGGCTTCGCGGCCGCGGCCTCGGCCTTCGCCTTCGCATAGGCGGCGGTCAGATCCTTGAGGATCTCGGCCTTCACCTGGGTCGGCGTCGAGGGCACGGGCGCGCCGGCCGGCTTGACGACGATGGCGATCTGCATGCCCGGGTGAACCTGGCAGATCAGGTGGAAGGTGCCTGCCTTCGGGAAGGTCAGCGTGGCGGTCGCGGGCTTCTTCGGGCCGCTCGGCGAAAGCACCCCGGTGCTGAGCGGCGCCTTGCCGGCGACGGTCGTTCCGCCGTACGGACCGAGCGCCTGCCCGTTGTAGACCAGCTTCGCCAGTCCGTCGAAGTAGAAGGGCTGACCGGCCGAGTCGTTGATCCCCGTGTACTTCCCCTTGGCGGGATCCGGAACGAACAGCGGAGCCGGCCTGCCGGCACCCAGGTAGGTGGCCGTGTGGAAGGTGAAGCTCGAGAAGGTGACGCTGTCGCCGGAGTTGATCGTCAGCCGTCCCGGCATCATCTGGTCGAGAAACGCTGTCTTCGGCGTTCCCGCCGGTGGCCTGCCTTGATCGCCGAGCGCCACGGTCCACGAGGCTGCCTGAGCAGCTCCCGCAAACGCCAGACCGGCGACCGTTATCCCGAGTGCAATGGAGAGACGCATGCAACCTCCTAATCGGATGAATCGAGAGTTGGGGAACACTAGCCAGTCCTCGGGCGACGACGCGGGAAGTCACCCTGAGCGTGGAGGTGGGTGACGAGGAGCGCGTCTTCCTCGTGCCGGTCCACGGCGGTGAGGACGCAAAGGTCGGAACCGTGGCCGAGGTCGTCGACCGTGTCCGCCTACGCGGCGGCGCCCGAGCCGTTTCGCTCTCGGGCCTGCACCGCGGAACCGCCGGCGCCGCGAGCACCGACGCCGACGGACTGCTGTGCGTCGAGGTCGAGGAACACGCCGACGAGGAGTTGCCCCCGGTCAGGACGCGGGAGCTGGAGGTTGAGTACCGCGCTGTCGTCGAGGAGATCCTCGAGCTGGCGGGGCGGACGCGCGTCCTCCAGCCGTCCTTCGCCCACGAACGGCTGGACGAGCACGAAGTACGCGAGGCAGGGAAGGCAGAAACGCCGGCCGAGCGTGAGGCCGACGAGTAGCTGTCCCGCGAGCGCAGCCAGCAGCCACCACCAGCCCGTGGCGACAGCCACCGCGGAGAGGGCTCCGACAGTTGCCTGATTGAACCGCGGCGCCCTCGAGTCGATGACGGCGGTGTCCCGAAACGGATCTGCCAGTCGCTTCATTTCGGAAAGTATGAGAGCCGGCACTGTCTCGGCAAACTTCGGTACAAAGGTCTCGCGCGCATTCGCGCCGAAGGCTCTTTGCCGGTGACTTGACAGTCCTGCTCTTTAGATGAGCCGGCGCTCGAGGTAGGCCGCGAGCCGCGTGAGCGGGAACGAGATCAGGAAGAACAGGATCATCACCCCTCCGTAGATCTGGAACGCATACACGTGGCCCGTGCCGGCCGGCGGCGGCCCCGCCAGGCGCTCGACCTGTCGCTTGCCGGTCTCGAGCAGCTCCGCCGCGCCGATCAGCGACGCGAGCGTGCTGTTCTGGATCACGTTGACGAGCAGGCTGACGAGCGGCGGCAGCAGCCGGCGGAGGGCCTGCGGGACGATCACGTAGACGTGCCGGCCGACCCAGCGGAAGCCGAGGGCGGACGCCGCTGCGTGCTGCTCGCGTGGAATCGACTGGACCGCGCCACGGGTCGCCTCCGCGATCTGTGCGCTCCCCCAGAGGCTGAGCCCCACGGCCGCCGCCTGGAAGGCGCTGAAGCGGATCAGGATCGACGGCAGGGCGAAGAAGATCAGGAAGATCGTGACCACGATCGGCAGGCCGCGCCAGATCTCGATGTACAGACGGATCGCCGCTCGCAGGGGCAGGAAGTCGATCGTCAGCAGCGTTCCGAGGGTGACTCCGAGCACCGCGCTCGCGAGCACCGCCTCGCCCGCGATCATGAGCGTCCCTTTCAGGCCCTCGGTAAAGACGTAATGCGCGACCGGTCCGACCCAGTCGGGCATGGCTACGCCTCCTCCGGGAGCGCAAGGCGAGCCTCGACGAGGCGGATCAGCCCCGAGAGGCTCCAGACGACCGTGAGGTAGACGAGCGCGAGGACCGTGTAGATCTCGAGCGCCATGAACGTGACGCTCTCGAGGCTGTAGGCGACGTTCGTCAGCTCGGCGAAGCCGATCGCCGGCCCGAGGATCGCGGTGTTCTTGAGAATCGAGACGTACGTGTTGATCGACGGGGGCAGCGCGATGCGGCCCCCGATCGGGAGCGAGACGTTGATGAAGTTCCGGAGCGGCGTGAAGCCGAGCGCGAGCCCCGCCTCGCGGTAGCGGTGGGGCACGGCCTCGAAGCCCGCCCGGAAGTTCTCGATGTTGAAGGCCCCGCCCCAGATGGTTACCGCGACCCAGGCGGCGGTGAACGGCGTCAGGATGACGTGGAACTGCGGCAGGCCGAAGTAGATGAAGAAGATCTGGACGAGGAAGGGGGTGTTGCGGATCGCCTCGACGTAGACGGCGGCCGCCTGGCTGACGACCGGGATCCGGTAGGCGCGCGATGCGCCGAGCAGGAGACCGATCGCGAAGGCGCCCGCAATCCCGATGCCCGCCACCTCGAGCGTCTTCACGAGCCCGTGGAGGAAGTCGAACCGGTGCGCCCAGATGAACGACCAGTCGATGGAGGCGAGCAGAGTCATCGAGAGCTACGGGAGCGGCCGCAGGGTCTGCGGCCGCTCCCGGTGGCGATTGCTAGGCGCTGCAGTCGGTAGCCGGATCCTTGTCGAACGGATAGGCCAGCTTGTTGTTGCCGGGCCGGGGCACGTTGTTCGCGAACGCGGCGACGGCCGACTTCGGCGCGTTGTGCTGGAGGATCGCGTAGAACTCGTCGTGCTGCTTCATCACGGCCAGCGCCGCGTTGACCCAGTTGGCCGTCGTGGTGTCGCCCTTGCGGATGCCGATCCCCCACGGCACCGCCAGGAAGTGATCCTTGGTCAGTTGCAGGTCGGGATTGGACGTGGCGACGCCGAGGACGAACGCGTCGTCGAACATGAACGCGTCGGCCTGCCCGTTCTTGACCGCGAGCACCGCGGACGCGGTGCTGTCGACCTCGAGGATGTTGGCGCCCTTGACGCAGGTCCTCATCCAGGTTGCGTAGATCGCGCCGCGGGTGGTGACGACCGTCTTACCCGCAAGGTCGGCGAGCGAGTTGACGCTCGACGTCTTGAGGGTCAGGAGACGGCCCGTCGCGCCGTAGTACGGGGTGGAATAGTCGATCACGTCGGCCCGTGCCTTCGTCCAGGTCAGCGTCGAGATGATGATGTCCACCCGGGAGCTCTGCAGGGCCGGGATCCGGCTCGGCGTCGTCACGCAGAAGAACGCGACGCGGTTCTTCCGGCCGAACGCGAGCTGGGCGAAGCGCTGCGCCACCTCGACGTCGTAACCGGAGTTGTGGCCCTGGACGTTGATGTAGCCAAATGGCGGGAAGTCGCACTTGACACCGATGATCCACCGCTTCCTCGACTTGACGTCAGCCGGCAGCGGCGGCAGCTTCGCTGCCTGCTGTGCTCCGGCCTTGCCGGCCGGCGACGAGGACGCCGCGACGCCCAGGGCAGCGATGCCCGAGGCGACGAGCGCGGCGGCGGCCGTCGCGAGTACGAGTCGTTTCATTCCCCTTCTCCTCCTTGTTCGATGGCTAGCTCCTCGAGCGAGTCCGCGAGCTGGAGCGTCCGCCGAAGGAACCTCCGTGTGCGTTCCTCCTTCGGTCTATCGAGCACCTCCTGCGGCTCGCCCTGCTCGACGATCCTTCCGTTGTCCATGAAGATGACGCGGTCGCCGACCTCGCGTGCGAACTGCATCTCGTGAGTGACGACGAGCATCGTCATTCCCGAGCGCGCCAGGTCGCGCATGACGATGAGCACCTCGCCGACGAGCTCGGGGTCGAGCGCCGAGGTCACCTCGTCGAACAGCATCACGCTCGGCTCCATCATCAGCGCGCGGGCGATCGCGACCCGCTGCTGCTGCCCGCCGGAGAGCTGGTGCGGATACTCGCGCGCCTTCTCCGCCAGGCCCACTCGCGTGAGCAGCTCCATCGCGTTCGCCTCCGCCTGCTCGCGGGGCACCTTCCGGATGCGGCGCGCTGCGAGGGTGAGGTTGCTGATCACCTTGAGGTGCGGGAACAGGTTGAACTGCTGGAAGACCATGCCGATCCGCTGCCGGACCGCGGAGACCTCGGCGCCCTTGCGCGTGATCTCCTCGCCCTCGAGGAAGACGCGGCCGGAGTCGAGCGGCTCGAGCAGGTTGATGCAGCGCAGGAGCGTGCTCTTGCCGCTTCCGCTCGGGCCGATGATCACGAGCACCTCCCCGGAGTCGACCGTCAGGTCGATGCCGTCGAGCACGAGGTTGTCGCCAAAGCTCTTGACAATCGCCTCGGTCCGGACGACCGGCACGGCGCCGCTCGCCGGTTCCGACCGAAGGGCTGAACCCGCCACGAGCCGAGGCTCGGCCGAGCTCACGCCGCAGGCCGACCGACGGCGGAGGCCTGACGCCGCGGTAGCGACTGTTCGCGCAAGGAGGGCGGATATAACGACACGCCGCTGGAGAAGTCAAGTTCGCTGCCCTGGCGGATCTCGATCAACGGACGGAGCGGCGCAGGAGTCGAACCTACCCAGCGACGGGTTACGCCGCCTCACCGGTTTTGAAGACCGGCTGGGCCACCAGGCCCTTGCCGCTCCGCGGCCAGCCTATCCCTGCTGCCCCTCCCGCTCGCCTGGTGCACGAGGATCAGCAGTCCCGCGGCGATGTAGGGGACGAAGTTGACGACGTGAAGGACGAGCGCGGGCGCGAGCGCTGCCTCCTTCGAGATCCCGTAGGCCCCGAGCGCGAGCTGCGTCGACCACTCGAAGACCCCGACCGCGCCGGGCGAGGACGGCAGGATCAACGCCAGCGCCACCGCGATCACCACCAGTACCCCGGCGACCGGCGAGAGATGCCGTGTGCTCGCGAAGCCCCGCAGCACGCACCAGGTCGAGACGCCGAGCAGGATCCACGAAGCGGTCGTCCAGAAGAGGGCGGCGACGACCATGCGCGGCCGCCGGAGTCCTGCCATCCCGTGGACGATGTTGCCGGCGGCCAGCTCGGTGCGCTCGTGCGAGACGAACGGCAGGCGGGCGAGCGGCCGGAGCGCGAACTTGAGCGGCCGCTCTCCGTAGACGGCGAGGACGACGTAGATCGCGACCATCGCCGCCGTCAGGACGACGGCGAAGATCGCCGCAGCCCGCAGCCAGCTCACGTGCGGGAACCACGGCAGCCCGATGAAGAGCAGGACGAGCACCGTGAGCACGTCGTAGGCCCGCTCCACCACGACGGTCCCCGCGATCTCCGCACGCGGTGTCCCCACGCTGCGGTTCAGCGCGACGATGCGCGCCGCCTCGCCGGCTCTAACCGGCAGGACGTTGTTGAACAGCTGGCCGATCAGCATCGCCGAGAGAACGGGCCGAAACGGCGGGCGGGTCTCCGGCGCGAAGAGGAGCTGCCAGCGCAGGCCGCGCAGCACGGCCGCCAGGATCAGGGCTGCGAGCGACGGCAGCAGCCACAAGTAGTCGCTCTCGCGGAGATGGCGCCAAACCTCCCCGATGCGCACGTTGCGCACGGCGAGGTAGGCGAAGCCCGCACTGATGGCTAGCCCTGCCCAGAAGAGCAGGGTGCGGCGTGAACCGAGGCTAGTGGGCAGCCGGCTCGTCGACGCCGCGCTCCTGCGACTCGAGCTGCTCGAGCCCGGCCTTCAGCGCGCGGATGCGCTCGACGCCCGGCGTCAGCCGCTCGTGCGTCAGCGTGCCGTCGCCGGCCAGCTCGAAGGCCGAGCGGCCGAGCTCGCCGTACGCCGCCGAGAGGTCGCGCTTCGCCTGCAGGATCTGGAGCTGCGTCTTCGCCCGCGCGGCCGCTTCCGCGGAGACCTCCTTCAGCTGCTCGAGAAAGCTCACGCGCCCTCCTTCATCTGCTCGACGGCCGCACGCGCCTGCTCGTGCACCTGGCGCCGGCGCTCCTCGAGCCCGCCTGGCCCGGGCTCGGCCGCGTCGACCGTCACCTCTCGCTCCTCTGCCGGGTCCGGCTCGTCGGCCAGCACCCGCGACTCCGCGAGCTTGCGCCGCAGCTCTTCGGCGGGATCGGCCGCGGCCGGCTCGGCGGCAGGACGCCGCCGGCGGAGGAAGGCGACCAGGCCGAGACCCATGACTCCGCCAATCCAAGCAGCCCGGCGGTCCATGCGGTCGATGCTACTATTCCGCGACTTCTCGCCACGCCTCGCGTCGCACGTTCCCGGGCGGCGCACAGACGGCGGGGCCGCCTATGACCAGGGGAAGGAGCACCCGGGAAACATGAACGACTACGAGATTCTGCTCATGCTCGATCCGGAGTCCCCGGAGGGGCGCCACGACGAGATCATCGCGCGCACGCGCGAATTGATCGAGAAGTCGGGCGGCGCCTGGCACAACCACGAGCCCTGGGGCCGGCGCAAGCTCGCCTACGAGATCGACCACAAGGCCGACGGCGTCTACCACCTGTTCCAGTTCAACGCTGCCCCGGCGACGCTCGACGAGGTCTCGCGCGTGCTGAAGATCACCGACGGCGTCATGCGGCACATGGCCACACGTCGTCCGAAGGAGTCAAGGCGCGGTCCGGCCACGCCCCGTCCGGCCGCAGACGCCAGCCCGCCCGAGGAGTACGCTGCTCCCTCCGAACCTGCGGCTCTCGAGGAGGGAGAGTAAGACCATGGCGAACATCAACCGCGTCGTCCTCGTCGGCAATCTGACCAAGGATCCCGAGCTCCGGCACACGCCGAGCGGCACTGCCGTCTGCAAGCTCAGGATCGCGGTCAACACGAGGCAGAAGGACGCCTCAGGCAACTGGGGCGACAAGCCCAACTACTTCGACGTCACCGTCTGGGGCAACCAGGGCGAGAGCTGCGCGCAGTACCTCGCGAAGGGCCGCCCCGTGGGCATCGACGGGCGTCTCGACTGGCGAGAGTGGGAGGCCCAGGACGGCCAGAAGCGCCAGGCTGTCGAGATCATCGCCGAGAGCGTCCAGTTCCTCGGCGGCCGCGGCGAAGGCGAGGGTGGCGGCGGCGAGCGGCAGTTCGTGCCTGCGGGTGCGACGGCCGAGGGCGGCGGCGCCGACTTCGCGCCTGCCGGCGGCGACGACGACATCCCGTTCTAGTGGAGACGAGGGCGAAGCCAGAGGTCGAAACGGAGAGGCAGGTCGCGGCTCCGCCGCGGGCTGCCGGTTACTAGGAAGGAAGTAGGCGAATGGCATCAGGCAAGCGCAGCGGTGACGAGCGGAACAGCGGCGGCAGCAGCGGCGATCGCGGTCGCAAGCGGCCCGGCCTGCGGGAAGCGCAGGCGCGGCGGCGCAACTGCTACTTCTGCAAGGAGAAGATCCAGGAGGTCGACTACAAGAACCTCAACCAGCTCCGGCGCTACATCTCGGAGAAGGGGAAGATCCGCTCCCGCCGCATCACCGGCGCCTGCCGCCGGCACCAGAACCAGGTCGCAACCGCCGTGAAGCGGGCGCGCGAGATGGCGCTCCTGCCCTACGTCACCGGCTAGTGGTGCTCCTTCCAGCAACACTCGCCGGCTTCTGGCCCGCCACCATGCGGCGTGCTAGCGACCCAGAACCTCGGCAGCGTTGCTGGAAGGAGCACTAGTGGAAGTCATCCTGCTGAAAGACGTCGAGAAGGTCGGCCTGCGCGGCGAGGTCGTCTCGGTCGCGCGCGGCTACGCGCGGAACTTCCTGCTGCCGCGCCGGCTCGCCGAGACGGCGACGCCGGCCAAGGTCGCGGAGCTGCGCAAGCGCGATCAGCAGCGGGCGCGGCACGAGGCGGCGACGGTCGATGAGGCGCGGGACATCGCCGCCACGATCGAGAAGGCCGAGCTGCGCTTCGACGTGAAGGCGGGCCCGACGGGCTCGCTCTTCGGCTCGGTAACGACGACCGACCTCGCCGACCAGCTCTGGGCGACCCAGAAGGTTCGCGTGGATCGCCGCAAGATCCAGCTCCCGGAGTCGATCAAGCGGATCGGGCGCTACCAGGTGCCGATCGAGCTCTTCACCGGTGTCACGGTCGAGGTGAGGACGCTCGTCGTTCCCGAGGGCGGCGAGCTGCCACCCGACGAGGAGCTCGCCGCGATGGAAGAGGCCGAGCGGGCTGCCGCTGCGCCGGAGGGCGCTGCCGAGCAGGCCGCGGTGGAGTACCTGGACGAGCCCGAGGAGGCTCCAGCCGAAGAGGCCCCCGCGGACGAGCCCGCCGAAGACCCGGAGACCGAGACGGCGTAGCTGCGCGGCGCGCTTTCGTGCCGAGAGTGCGCCTTGTTGTGCACAGGCCCTGTGGAGGGTCTGGGGAATTCGTCACAAAAAGGCCGCAGCAAGCGGTTTTTCTGTCCACGGCGCTGTCCGGCTCAGCTGCGAACATGCGTTCCGATGTCGCTGCAACTGCGGTTCTTTCGGGGGTGCGCGAAGCCCCTCTCCACACCCTGGCCGCGCGGCCCGGAAGGTGGTTGATTTGCGCGACATGGCTCAATTAGCCGCCGTCTCGCCGACCGCCCCGGTCCCGCCGCAGAATCTCGATGCGGAGGAATCGGTCCTCGGCGCGATGATGCTCTCCCCCGGCGCGATC
>JBBQTQ010000028.1:0-29838 GCA_038213135.1 Gaiellales bacterium | reverse complement strand
CACCGCGCTCGGCCTGCCGGCTGCGATCGCGGCGCTCAGCTCATCGGCGCTGACGTTGCTCACGCCGTACGCACGGATCTTGCCGGCGGTGAGCAGATCCTCGAAGGCGGCGAGCGTGTCGGCGATCGGCGTCTCCGGATCGGGCCCGTGCGCGAGGTAGAGGTCGACGGAGTCGATCCCGAGCCGCTCCAGGCTCGTCGCGATCTGGCGCTTCACGCGTGCCGGCGCGAGGCCGCGATCCTCGCCGGCTTCCATCGGGTTGAGTGTCTTGGTGGTGATCCTCGGGCGGTTGCCGGTTGCGGCGAGCCACTTGCCGATCGCGGTCTCGCTGCGCCCGCCGCCGTACGCGTCGGCGGTGTCGAAGCGGCGGATGCCGAGCTCCCAGGCGGCGTCCATCAGGGCGAAAGCCTGCTCCTCGGTCTCGCCCTGCCCGAAGAACTCGGGTGAAGAGCCGATGCCGCCGAAGTTGCCGCATCCGAGGGCGATCCGGTCGAGCACGGGTCGATCCTAGTGCCCCACCCGGCAATGCGCGTCGGCTTGTGGCCCGCTATCACGCGGCGCCGGCAGCCCCCCTCGCCCTTGGCCAGGCTAACCAGCCTGGCCTGCGAGCGAGTGCGGCCGCCGGCTTGGTGCTAGCGCCCCACAAGCTCGCCGAGCATCACCGGATGGGGCACCCTGCGTGCGAGAATCGCGGCACACAACGAAGGAGAAGAGATGCCGTTCGAGCTTCCGCCGCTTCCGTACGACTACAACGCCCTCGAGCCTCACATCGACGAGCGGACGATGCAGATCCACCACGACAAGCACCACCAGGCCTACGTCGACAACGCGAACAAGGCACTGGCCGGCACCGAGTGGGAGCACAACTCGGTCGAGTCCGTCCTGGCGAGCCTCGACGCGCTGCCCGACGACATCCGCACCGCGGTGCGCAACAACGCCGGCGGGCACGCGAACCACACGCTCTTCTGGGAGACCATGGGCCCGAACGGCGGCGGCGATCCGATCGGCGCGCTAGGGGACGCGATCTCCAACACCTTCGGGGGCATCCAGCAACTCAAGGACGCTGTCAACGACGCGGGTGTGAAGCGGTTCGGCAGCGGCTGGACCTGGCTGATCTGGGACGGCACGGGACTCGCCGTCAAGTCGACGCCGAACCAGGACTCGCCGGTGATGGAGTCGGACGTGCCGCTCCTCGGCATCGACGTCTGGGAGCACGCCTACTACCTCAACTACCAGAACCGCCGGCCCGACTACCTGGCCGCCTGGTGGAACGTCGTCAACTGGGACGCCGTGGGAAAGCGCTACGAGGAAGCCAAAGGCTCGTAACCGTCCCGAGGGGACACGGCCGGGGTCAGACCCCGGCCGTGTCCGTTCTGGTCAATCGAGCTTCGTGGGCTCGAGGCCGCTCCTCGCGAGCTCGTCGAGGAGGGGCGGCAGCGCCGCGAGCGTGCGCCAGTGCGAGCCGGGGGACGAATAGTAGTCCGCGTCGTGCAACAGCAGCACGTCGCCGTCGTGAAGATTCCGTGTCAATCGCTCCACAATCGAGTGGGGCGTCGCGTCCGCCTGCCAGTCGTGGCCGTCGCGGGCCCAGAGCACCGTCT
Source organism: Gaiellales bacterium (assembly GCA_038213135.1). GTDB lineage: Bacteria > Actinomycetota > Thermoleophilia > Gaiellales > Gaiellaceae > JBBQTQ01. The sequence goes on along the minus strand of JBBQTQ010000028.1, from coordinate 28,237 downwards.
CCCACCCGCGCCCACGCGCATGGAGCAACGCCGCCGCGTTCAAGACTCCATAAGGCGGCCGATAAAGCCGGGGCTCGACGCCGGTCGCATCCGCGATCGCAGCCTCCGCGCGAACAAGGTCGTCCCGCACCTGCCACGGCGCGAGCCGTAGCAGCGAGCGGTGCCGCTGGCAGTGCACGCCGATCTGGTGACCTGCCGCGACGATCTCGGCCGCGAGCGTCGGACGCCGCTCCACCTGCTCGCCGACCAGGAAGAACACCGCCGAGGCGCCCACCCCCGCGAGCCACTCCAGCGTCTGCACAGTCCCCACGGGATGCGGCCCGTCGTCGAAGGTGAGCACCACGCCTTGTCCCGAACGCGTCCGGTCGCGGACGCCCAACCACGGCCGAACGAACGGCACGCCGGCCGAGATCGAAGGCGCCAGGTAGAGGAACGCTCCCGCCGCGGCGGTTAACGGGACGCGAACACGAGTATCGTCGAGGTTCAATGAGCCACCTGGTCCTCGGCCTGCTCGCGGCCTGCGCGGCGGCGGGATTCTACAGCGGCGGCATCGCGCTCCAGGCCTTCGAGGCGCGCAAGATCGCGAAGGAGCACACCCTTCGGATCTCCCTGTTCGTCCGCCTGGTCGGCAGGCCGCGCTGGCTGCTCGGGATCGTCTTCGACCTGGCCGGCTGGGCGCTGCAGACCGTCGCCCTCACCCAGGCGCCGCTCACCGTCGTCCAGCCGGCGCTCGCCCTCGGGATCGTCTTCCTGCTCGCGATCGGCGCCCGCAGCCTGAAGGAGACCGTCGGCCGCCGCGAGATCCTCTGCGTGCTCGGCGTCGCGGCCGGTGTTGCCGGCGTCGGCTGGGCAGCGCCGCACCACGTCCACAACCACGACACGGGCACCTCTACCGTGATCGCGCTCACGATCCTCGGTGCCGCCGCACTCGTCCCCTACGTGCTGCACCGCCTCGGCCGGACCTCCGGGGTGCTGATCGCGGTCGCCGCGGGCCTCGCCTTTGCCTGGGACTCCGTTGCGACGAAGTTCTTCGCGGACGACTTCACGACCCGTTCGTTCCCCGGTGTGATCCTCTGGTTCACGGCGATGTTCATCGCCGCCGCCTTCGGTGCTCTGGCTGAGAACTCGGCGCTCCAGAGCAGTCCGGTGACGAAGGTCTCGCCGCTCGTCTTCGCGACGATGACCGTGATCCCGGTTGTCCTCGCCCCGTTTCTCGCGGGCGAGGGCTGGAGTCACGATCCGCTGGTGCGGACCGTGCTGATCGCTTCTCTCGTGCTCGTGCTCGCCTCGGCGGGCATGCTCGCCCGCTCGCGTGCCGTCGCCGCGGTCTTGCTCGCCGAGCCGAGCAGCGCCGAGATCGAGACCGTCCGCAGCCCCGATGAGGAGAGCCGAGCCACGACCTTGTCGAGCGAGCCGAGCGCAGACGGCGCACTCGAGCCGAGCGTGAAGACGACGATCGCTCCCGAGCGGAACCCGTCCACCGGTAGCGGCTGACCAGGCGTCAGGCGAACGCTGCCGTCGATCGGGTGCCCGCCGACGCTGCGGGCGGCCAGGTACTCGGCGAGCGAGAGGCCGCGGTGCGGCGCCAGGTAGCGAAAGTGCAAGGGCAGGTGCAGGGCGCGAGCCTCGGCGCGCAGATGGCGACGCAGGCTCAACAACTCGGTCGCCCGCTCCGGCCCCACGGCAGGGAGCGCGCCGTCGCCGGCAGCGCGGAGCGCGAGGGTCGTCGATGCCGACGGAACGTCGATGAACGCGAACGTCGCGTGCGCATTCTCGAGTTGCAGCCGCCGGGCGACCGTCGTGGCCGACTTCGCGGGCACCGCCACGATCAGGCCGACGATCGGCTTCGGGGTCGAGACGGTTGCGAGGCCACGCAGGCCGAACGTCCGCGCGATGATCGGGAAGGCAACCGCGCTCGCGAACGTCCAGCCGCCGAGCGCGAGGGTGCCCACGCTCGCGGCTGCGGCGATCACGAGCCGGCGCCGCCACTGCGTCGCGGGCGTGCTCCGCAGGCGGGCCGATGCGATCAGCGACCCCGCTGTCGGAGCGCTCCCGAAGTCCGGTCGCCGGTTCGCCGCAACGGTCCGCTCCAGCGCGGGCAGGAGCTCGCTCGGCTTGTTCGCCAGTTCGGCCAGGCCGATCCGAGCGATCGTCTTCGCGCTGTCGCGGGAGTGGCCGGGTGGCGCGCCGTGGACGACGATCGGGCAGCCGCAGGTCAGCGCCTCCAGACAGGTGAGACCGACCGTCGAGTCGATCAGGGCGTCGGCGGCGGCCAGCAGCTCGGGCATCCGCTCGGTGAAGCCGAGCACCTGCACGCGCGGCTCGTCGGCGAACGTCGCGGCCAGCCGCTCCCGCGTCTCCTCGTAGCGGCCGGCAAGGCACATGACGAGCGCGTTCTCGACGCCGAGTGCCGCACGCACCGTTCCGCCGACGTCGCCAACCGCCCAGCCGCCGCCGGAGACGACGAAGATCGGCCGGTCCTGTGGGAGGTCGAGCGCCGCCCGGGCCTCCTCGCGCGTGTGACTCGCGCGAAAGGCCGGCGAGACGATCGGACGCGTCACCTTCACGCTGTCGCGCCCGGCGATTCGCTCGACCGAGGCGACACAGGCTTCGTGCATGACGAGATGGAGGTCGACGCCCTTGTGCGCCCAGAGCGGGTGCGCCTCGAGGTCGGTGATCGTCGCGACGACGGGCAGCTTCAGACGGCCGCGCTTGCGCAGGTAGCCGAGCGCACTCGTGACGGCCGGGTGCGTGGAGACGATCAGGTCGGGAGTTACCCGGCGGATCAGGCGCATGAGCGGCCGCGCCCCGCAGATCGCGAGCCCCGCTCGCGCGATCGCGCGCGTCGGCGCGAACTTGGCGAAGAGGACGAACTCGAGCCAGTACGTCCAGGCGAGCCAGCGCACCTGGAAGTGGTAGAGGTCGCGGCTGAAGAACGGGACGACCCGTCCGAAGTCCTCCTTGTAGGCATCGCGGACGACGACTTCCGCACCCGCGTCGTGCAACAGCTCGTGCGAGAGCGCGCGCGCAGCCGCGTAGTGGCCCTCGCCCTCCTCGGCCGTGAGGACGAGAACCCGCAGCTGTGCTGACCCGTTTCCTCCCATCGCCCGGCCCGGATTGTGTCAGGCCGGGCGGCGAGTTCCAAGTCCTAGAACGGACCCCGCGCGTCGTAGCTGCCGTGCCGCGCGCCGACCGAGACGAAGGTCATCCCGTCGGGCCCGGCGACCGGCTGGCGAACGGTCTCCGGGTCGAAGCGGATGAAGCTGCCGCGGTGGACGGGCACCTCCTCGCGCTCGACGCGCCAGTGGCCGCTGCCGTCGACGACGACGGAGACCTCCTCCTGCCGCGACTCGCTCTCGTCGTGCTCCAGTCCCTCGGCGTTCGGGCCGAGTTCGAACCAGTTGATCCCGAACGCGAGCACGCCGAGCTGCCGGCGGACGAAGCGGACCGCGCCGCCGGGCCCCGCACCCTCGATCTCCTCGACGTTCACGACGCTATACGCCGTCGATTTTCCGCTCGAGTTGTCCGACGCGCTCCTCGAGCGCCGCGAGTCGTTCGTGCACGTCCCCGCTCGGCGTCGCCGGCGCAGCGGCGGCCTCCGTCTCCTCGCCGAGCAGCTGCGCGTAGCGCTCCTCCTTTTGGCCAGGCCGCCGGGGCAGGCATGCGACGAGCTCGCGCCCGATCAGCCGCTCGAGCGCCACGTCGATCGCGGGCAGCGACTCGAAGCGGTGGAGCCGTTCGGTGCGCTGCTTCAGCTCGCCGGGCGTCTGCGGGCCGCGCAGCATCAGAACGGTCAGGAGCGAGATCTCCTCGGCGTCGAGCCCGAGCGCCTCGTCGAAGAGGTGGCGGTACTTGACCGCGCGCGAGCCGGCGCCGCTCGCGAGCCGCACCCAGCCGCGACGCGAGAGCGCGTCGAGCCCCTGCCGGATCGTCGGCTCGTCGTAGTCGACGACCGGATCGCGGTTCGTCGCCTGGTTGCAGGCGAGCCGGAGCGCGTTCAGGGACAGCGGGTACTGGTCTGGCGTCGTGCGCTGCTTCTCGATCAGGCAGCCGAGAACTCTCAGCTCGACCGGGTCGGCGTCCACGGCCGAAGCCTATTTACGAACCCTCGACCCAGGGGTGTCGTCGCCGCCCGCCGATACCGAAGCGGTTTGGACAAGGCGAGAGCGGCAGCGGCACAGAGGAGCCGGGCCGCCCTCGCCTTTTCTCTTCAGGCGCGCTCGAGGATCACGACCGGGATCTGCCGCGAGGTCTTCTGCTCGTACTCGGCGAAGGTCGGGCGGTCGATCTTCTGCTTCTCCCAGATCGGCCCGCGCTCCTCGTCGCCGGCGACGCGCGCCCTGACAGGAACCCTGTCGCCGTCGCCGAGCTCGACGATCGCGTCCGGGTTCGCGACCAGGTTGTGGTACCAGTCGGGATTCGTGTTCGCGCCCGCCTTGGACGCGAAGATCGCGAAGTTGTCGCCGAGCGGCTGGTAGACGAGCGGGTTGACCCGCTCGGTGCCGGTCTTGGCGCCCTTGTGGTGGAGCAGGAACAGGTGCGCTCCGGCGAACGCCTCGACGTGGCCGTCGTTGGCGCGGAACTCCTCGATCACGTTGCGATTCCAGTCGTTTACTGACATGAGTTCCTCCGGTTCAGTCGAGTGCTGTCTTCCGCCCGTAAGCCTTGATGACAACGATGTCCTCAGCTCGCTTGAGTCCATCGAGGTATCCCTCCTCATACGCAGGCTCGTCGCCCCCGAGGTTACTTCGTTGATCCTCCATCGCCGCCTCAAGCGCAGCGATGACCGTCGGCACGTCCACCTTCACGCTGACCTCCTCTCAGCTTGCATGCTCAAACCGGTTGAACCTCAGCGCGAGTCGTTCCCGATCCGGCTGCCACGCCGTCCGTCTTGGAAGCTCGATCTTCGCCCCCTGGAAAGTCTTGAGGACATCGAGCATTGGTCCGTCCTCGTCGTCCAAGAGGCGCCTCGCCACGTGGACCCGGAAGTCGGGCGACACTCCGACGAGATCTTGATCGAAAGCACGGTGGTGAATCGAGCAGAGACTCAATCCGTTCGAGATCTCGGGCTCTCCCGTCGGCTCTGGGTCTCCGACGATGTGCGCTGCGTCGAGCAGGCGGACCTCCTTCAGGCGACAGATCGCGCACTGCTCGCGATACGCGGGGATGACGCGCCATCGGAAGCGGCGCTGGTGGAGTCGCACCTTTACTTCCCGCGCGGCGTAGCGTCGCTCGAGCGGGCTCTCGATGGGAACCGGCTCCAGCTCGTCCATCGGTCCGACTCTTCGTCCGACTGACAGCAGCACGCGCCGCTCGGAAGGTCGATCCTCGGACACGTAGACCGGATACGTCGCGTCGTACGCGCCAGGCCGGGTGGCGACGAAGTAAACGAGTGGGGTCTGCAGCGCGTACGCAGCACGAAGCGCGCGGTTGTCGGCCTGGTCGATGTCACCTGCTCGATAGGCGTACAGAAACCCATCCTCGGCCGGCCCGTCTTCGTACGGGGACTGATGCGACGTGTTGATAGACAGGGCTGCAGGTCCACGTTGAGCGGCCGCTCTGTAGATGCCCTTCTGGTAGTTCAGGAACGGGACGCGGCGGCCGCGAAACGCGAAGCCGCGATCGAGTCCGCCGAGGTACGAGACCTCATCTCCGAACTGCGCACGGAGGACGTCAAGTGCCAGAAAGCAAGCAGTCCGGACGTCCTCGTCTCGCTCCACCGGGCGATCCTAGAACCGTCTGCGCTGCAGAGTCGAGCCGCCAGTTATTCAGCCAACTCGAAGACCCCATGCGTGCCCACGACGACTACTCGCGGTAGGCGAAAGCGATGAGCAAATTTCTCCACCGCTGATCGCCCTCGAGTCTGAATCGCGTGACGCGACTCCTCCGGAACACGGCTCGAACTAGAGGCGGCGAGGCTTCCAGAGATCCTCACTTCCGACGTCGCACGTTCGCCATTTCGTGCTGCGTCAACGAACCATGCCTCACTTGCGTCGGTGCCGGGAGCTGGCGTCCCGTGCCGCGTCGCCCGAACCCGCCAGGGTGGCAGCGGCTCCAGTGCCTCAGTACTCATTCGGACCGTCGTCCAGTCGATCGTTTCGCCCATCGAGCCGTGGACTGGAACTCGGACCACGACGTGGTTGGGGGGCGCGAGGTCGACGACTTCGCCATCGACGGTATCCAGGCCCCAAGGAATCCTTACGCCCTGGCCGAGTTCCGGAAGCTTGTTCATCATCAGATTCTTACCAGGGCCTAGGCTGTCCGAAGAATGTCCCTAGATAGTGGGAGAGCTCCATATCCATCGTCCGCGCTAAGCCGTTGAGCGAGGCTCTCCAACGTCGGAACGTGGCAAGAGTCAGAGGGTAACCTTGCTCGCGGAGTCTATGGATCTGCCCGTGGAGAGAGTGGGCGATCGCATTCCGTGCGGTGTTCAGCTGGCGCAGTTCGTGCTCGCGCTGCTGCGAGCGTTGATCCCTCGCGCGGAGCGCGGGCCACCATTGAAGACCGAAGCGCTCGAATGCCTCAGCGAGCGATTCTGGATTCGCGTTGCCGCGGTCAAGTTGGAGCCTTCGCGTCAAGAGGGCGACGAGGACAGTGCGGAGTCGCGGGTTCGTAGGCGCGGTCCACGACGCGAAGGTTTCGACGCCCTCGATGTGAAGATCGCGCGCGAACCCTTGAAACTCCGCAGCTAGCTGAAGGATCAGCGCCCAATTGATCTGTTGCGTGTCCGTCCGGCGGCCAGCACCCGTGCCGCCGACGCGACCGTGCGCGGCGACGAGTTCATCGAGACGAGTGAATCGACCTTGCCGCCAGCGTTCAAGCGCTCGCGATGCCACTCCGCGACCTTACTTTTGTTCGAGGCCGGAGGGAAGATGTCTCTGGCGGCCATGCCTCGCCGCCAGAGACCCACAGGATGAGCCGGAGATCTTGCGCTGGCTAACTACTCACTAAGAGCAGCCCGTGTTAGTCCCGCAGTCGCGGCACGTGTAGCAGCTGCCGGTGCGGATCATCCGGCCGCCGCACTTCGCGCACTCGACTGCGTCCTCCCACGAGTTGAAGAGCGCCGTCTGGCCGGGCGTCGGTGAGTCGGCCGGCGGGGTCGCCACCGCGTCGCCGCTCGCGTACGCGGCCGCCAGGCGGGCCTTCACCTCGGCGGTGAGGATCCCCGCCTCCTCCTGCTGGTCGGAGGAGAGGAACTTCTTGCCCATCCAGCGAAAGATGTAGTCGACGATCGACTTGGCGACGCGGATATCCACGTCGTTCGTCAGCCCGGACGGCTCGAAGCGCATGTGCGCGAACTTCGAGACGTAGACCTCGAGCGGCACGCCGTACTGGAGGCCGAGCGAGACCGAGATCATGAACGAGTTCATCAGGCCGGCGAGGGTCGTTCCCTCCTTGGCGATGTCGACGAAGATGTCGCCGGGGGTGCCGTCCTCGAACAGGCCGACGTGGATGTACCCCTCGTACTCGCCGACCTTGAACTTGCGGCCGATCTCGTTACGGTCCTCGGGCACGCGCCGGCGCTGCGGGTGCGGCGCGAGGCCCGCGGTCCCGATCGGTACGGCGGCGCCGGAGCTCTTCCCGGACAGCGGCTGCGCGACCTTGCAGTTGTCGCGGTAGATCGCGATCGCCTTCACGCCGAGCTTCCAGGCGTCGGCGATCAGCTGGGAGACGTCGTCGACCGTGGCCTCCTCGGGCATGTTCACCGTCTTCGAGATCGCGCCCGAGATGAACGGCTGCACGGCGCCCATCATCTTCACGTGACCCGTGTAGTGGATGGCGCGGTCGCCGATCGCGCAGTCGAAGACCGGGTAGTGCTCGGTCTTCACGTACTGCGCGCCGACGATCGAGTTGCGCTCGTCGACGTAGGCGACGATCTCCTCGATCTCGTTCGGCGCGTAGCCGAGCTTCTCGAGCCCGAGCGGGACGGTCTTGTTGACGATCGTGATCTCGCCGCCGCCGACGAGCTTCTTCGACTTGACGAGCGAGAAGTCGGGCTCGACCCCGGTCGTGTCGCAATCCATCATGAAGCTGATCGTCCCGGTGGGCGCGAGCACGGTCGCCTGCGCGTTACGGAAGCCGTTGACCTCGCCTGCGTCGAGCGCGTCGTCCCACGCGCGACGCGCCGCGCCGATCAGCTCGTCGGGCACCGAGTCGGTGTGCAGGATGTTCCCGACCGCGGCGCGGTGCTGCGCGATCACGCCGACCATCGCGGCGGCGTTCTTCTGGTAGCCCGAGTAGGGGCCCATGCGCTTGGCGACCTCGGCCGACTTGCGGTACGCCCGGCCGGTCATCAGCGCCGTGATCGCAGCCGCGTAGGCGCGGCCCTCGTCGGAGTCGTAGGGGAGCCCGCGCGCGATCAGCAGCGCGCCGAGATTGGCGTAGCCCAGGCCGAGCTGGCGGTAAGCGACCGCATTCGCGCCGATCTCGGGGGTCGGGTACGAGGAGTAGCCGACGAGGATCTCCTGCGCGAGGAAGACGGTGTCGCAGGCGTGCTCGAACGCCTCGATGTCGAGCTCGCCGTCCTCGCGGCGGAACTTCATCAGGTTCAGCGAGGCCAGATTGCAGGCCGAGTCGTCGATGTGCATGTACTCGGAGCACGGGTTGGACGCGTTGATCCGGCCCGTGTTCGGGCACGTGTGCCACTTGTTGATCGTCGTGTCGTACTGGATGCCCGGGTCGGCGCAGCGCCAGGCGGCCTCGGCCATCTGGCGCAGCAGCCCGCGGGCGTCGACCGACTCGACGACCGAGCCGTCGGTGCGTGCGGTCAGGTTCCACTCGCCGCCGGCCTCGACGGCCTCCATGAAGGCGTCGGTGACGCGGATCGAGTTGTTCGCGTTCTGGTACTGGATCGAGGCCCAGTCGGGCGAGTCGAGCGACATGTCGTAGCCGGCCTGCTCGAGGACGCGCGCCTTCTCCTCCTCCTTGGCCTTGCACCAGATGAACTCCTCGATGTCCGGGTGGTCGACGTCGAGGACGACCATCTTGGCCGCGCGCCGGGTCTTGCCGCCCGACTTGATCGTGCCCGCGGACGCGTCGGCGCCGCGCATGAACGAGACCGGGCCGGAGGCGTAGCCGCCCTTCGAGAGCTGCTCCTTGGAGGAGCGCAGCTTGGAGAGGTTGACGCCGGAGCCGGAGCCGCCGCGGAAGATGACGCCCTCGCGCCGGATCCAGTCGAGGATCGACTCCATCGAGTCCTCGATCGAGAGGATGAAGCAGGCCGAGCACTGCGGGCGCTCCTCGAAGCCGACGTTGAACCAGACGGGCGAGTTGAAGGAGGCGAGCTGGTTGACCAGGATCGACTTCAGCTCGGCCTCGAAGGTGTCTGCCTCCTCGTCGTCGGCGAAGTAGCCGCCGTCACGGCCCCAGGCGCTGACCGTGTCGACGATGCGGCCGATCATCTGGCGCACGCTCGACTCGCGCTCGGGCGCGCCGAGGCGGCCACGGAAGTACTTCTGGGCGACGATGTTGGTCGCGGTCTGCGACCAGTGCTTCGGGAACTCGACCCCCTTCTGCTCGAACGCCGGACCCCCCTTGCCGGGGATCAGCGCGTCGCGGATCTCCCACTCGATCTCGTCGAACGGGTCGCGCCCGGGGATGGTGAAGTAGCGCTTGACGCCGAGCGTGCTCTGCTCGTCGACGACGGTGTTGCCCTGGGTTACTTCGAGTTCCTTCGCGGTCGCCATTTCTCGCCCTCCAGACAGACTTTAGTTACCTGGCCTTAACACAAGGACCAGCCAGGTTAGGGCGGGTGTCGGATGGACCGGGCTAGGGCTGCGGGTGGCTCTGCGGCGGGCTCGCCGTGACCCGCACGGGCACTCGCCTGGCCTGCATTCGGCGTGCGACGAAGCCTGCGGTGCCCGCCAGCAGGAGCAGCACCGCGACCGCTGCGAGGACGATCAGCGGGATCGGAACGGAGGTCGCCTTGCTCGTTCCCTCGTGGAACGCGGTGGTGACGATTCCGCCAGGGCCCTTGCCGTTGGGGTTCTTGCCGGGGCCGCCGCCCGCGCCGTTCGTCGAGGTCGGCGTCGTCTGACCCGGGTGCTTCTGCCGCTCGATCGCCTGCTGCAGCGCCCGGTTGATGTCTTCGGCCGCGGCCGAGTACGTCTGGACGTCCGCCGGAAGGTGCGCGATCGCCTCGTGGTAGCAGGGGATCGGGTAGGTGTTGTCGATCGTCCCGTCGTACCAGTCGTTGATCAGCGTCTTCCAGCAGGGAGCCGCGGCGGCCGAGGGGCCGGCGGTCAGTGCGAGGAGGGCTCCCGCGAGCAGAGTGATCTGAAGAAGGCGCCTCAACATGTCGAAAGGACGTACCTGCTACGCGGTCCTCGAGTGTATGTCATGCCCTCGCCGGCCACGCCCCCAAACCGTACTGGCGCGCTGTTAGCTGATTGTTAGGCGCCCTCGCGCAGGTAGGTGAGGACGGCGTGTACCCGTCGGTTGTTGGCAGTTCCGGCGGGGAGAGCCAGCTTGCGGAGGATGTGGCGAACGTGCGTCTCGACTGTCTTCGGCGTCAGCCAGAGGCGCTCGGCGATGCCGCGATCGGTGAGTCCCTCGGCCATCAGGGCGAGCACCTCGCGCTCGCGGGCGGTGAGGTCTCCGAGTGGGCGACGGGCAACGAGCGGCTCGATCAGGGCGGGGTCGACCACGACCTCGCCGGCGACGACCCGTTCGAGCGCTGCTACGAGCTGGGCGGCGTCCATGACCCGGTCCTTCAGCAGGTAGCCGCGTCCCGGCTGGCCGCCCTCGAGGAGGCGCAGGGCATAGGCCGTCTCCACGTACTGCGAGAGGACGATCACGGGGATGCGAAGGGTCTCGGCCGCGACGAGGCCCTCGTCCGTGTGCGTCGGTGGCATGCGGATGTCGACGAGCGCGGCGTCCGGGTTGAGCTCCTCGACCGCTCTGAGCAGCTCGGTCGCGTCCGCCGCCTGCCCGACGACCTTGACGCCGTTCTCCTCGAGCAGCCGGGCGAGGCCCTCGCGGAGGATCGCGGTGTCGTCGGCGATTACGACGCGCACGGGATCTCGGCGACGAGCCGCGTGCCGTCCCCGGCCGGGCTCTCGATGCGCAGCCGGCCGTCGAGAGCGCCGACCCGGTCGGCGAGGCCGCGGAGGCCCGAGCCCCCGTTCGGTGCCGCGCCACCGACGCCGTCGTCCCGGATCTCGATCCGGGCAGTGCCGTCCTCGCGCCCGATCGAGACCCAGGCATTGCTCGCGCGCGCGTGCTTGGCCACGTTCGCGAGCGCCTCCGCGACGACGAAGTAGGCGGCCGTCTCGACGTGGCCGGGCAGGCGTCCGGCGGAGTCCTCGATTCGGACGGGGATCGGCGCCCTGTCCGCGAGCGTCTGGAGCGCGGCGGCGAGACCCTGATCCGTGAGGACAGCGGGATGGATTCCCCGAGCCAGCTCGCGGAGCTCCCGGAGCGCGGCCTGCAGCTCGTGCTCGGTCTCGTCCAGCAGCGACTTGTCTCCGCTCGAGCGCAGGAGCTGAAGCGCCATACCGACCGCGAGGAGGCGCTGCTGCGCGCCGTCGTGGAGGTCGCGCTCGAGACGCCGCCGCTCCTCGTCTCCTGCTCGGACGATGCGCGCCCGAGACTCGCGGAGCTCGACGAGCTGAGCTCGCAGCTCGGCGTGGAGGCGCTCGTTCTCGAGCGCGAACCGTGCTGCGGAACCGGCCGCCTCGAGCAGGGCCGGCTGGTCGAGGAAGACCGGGTCGTGGACGATCGCCGCCAGGTCGTCGCCGACGTAGGTGATCCCGCGATCCGTCGGCAGCTCGAGCTCCTGGCCTGTCTCGTCGACCCAGGCGCGCCGCTCCGGCAGCCAGAGCGCGAGCTGGAGGGTCGGGTCGCCGATCGTCCGGGCGAGCGCTTCGCGGACATGCCCCGGGCCCGCGCGGCCGAGCTCGACGACGAGGTCGCCGACCGCTCCGCGCGCGCGTCGCGTGAGGGCGAGACCGAGGAAGGACGTCAGCGCGACGGCGATCAGGCCGAAGTCCTCGATGTAGGAGAGGTTCGAGAGCGGATCCTGGTCGCCGAGGACGATGAAGATCAGCTGCACCGTGGTGGTGAGCGTCACGATCGTCGCGGTCGCGACGAGCGGCCCCATCGTGCGGCGCGCTCCCGGCCCAGACGCGAGGAAGCGGCGGTAGAGCGCGTAGAGCCCGATCGGGAGGACGGCGATGATCTCGTACGCCCAGCCCTTGTTCCACGAGGCGAGCGAGAGCGGCGACGTGCCGGCGAACACATAGGAGGGCTCGTGCGGCGAGCAGAACGGGCAGCCGCGGCCGTCGTAGTAGAGGACGTTGTAGACGTTCTGGATCACCTGGGCGAGGTAGCCGCCGAGGTAGATGTAGGCCCAGGCGACGCGGCTCGTCAGGCGGCCGGTCGGGTACGAGAGCGCCATCTGCGCGTAGACGATCGGGCCCATTCCGAAGAGCAGGAGCCCGAAGGTCGAGACGAAGCGGGAGTCTGGGAACGCGGCGAGGAGGTCTCCGGCCACCCAGATCACGGGCCAGAGCGTCATCAGCGGGCCCATGCGGGTCGCAGGACGCCAGGCCCAGATCCAGAGGCCGGCGAGAAGCGCGAGGGTCATCGCGAGCTGGAAGAGCGCAAGCTGCGTGCCCGCGGTTCCACGGTCGATCTGGCCCGCGATGTCGGCGGGCGATCAGCGCGGGGCCGAGCGCTGCGCAGAGCCACCAGGCGGTGGTGCGCCTCATGCGACCGCCTCCGCGAAGGCGGCGGCCGTCAGAGAGGCCTTCCGAATGAACGTCCTGCCGCGGAGCGCAGCGCCCAGGTCGGCGGCGCTTCGGCTCGAGGTCAGGACGACCGCAGCCGGGGCCAGGTGAGCGGCTATCTCCAAGCCGGATGCGTCTGGAAGCAGCACGTCCAGCAGCACGGCGTCGGGTTGGAGGATGCGGGCCGTCTCGATCGCCTCCGCGCCGTCTGCTGTCTCGCCGACGACTTCGAAGCCGGCGGCTTCCAGGAGCCGGCGCGCGAACCGTCGGAACGTCGGGTGATCGTCGACGATGAGCACCGTCACGGCCATTTGCTGATCGTCTCACTTGGCGGGCCGGGTTTACTCAGGGATGGCCCTGAGGTTCGGCGAGCTCAGGGATCGCCCTGACGAAATCGCGGCTCGGGCCTCCTAGCTTCACGGCGTTCCCCACACATGGAGGTACCTCATGAAGGTTCATCGCATCGCTGCAGTTTTGCTCGTCGCCGGAGTGGTGCCCGCGCTGGCTGCCGGCTCGGCGAAGAACGCGACCACCTTCCGGACGCTCATGAAGAGCGCTGCGTTCACGATGGTCGACGCCGATCACAACGGCAAGCCGAGCGTCGGCGACTACTCGGTCGCCCAGGTCGTCCACGTCGATCCGAAGTCCGGGAAGCGGCTCGGCACGGGCACGGCGATCTGCACGCAGGTCGACAAGGTGGGCGCGCTGCTCGACTGCCAGGGGAGTGACGTCTTCGCGGGTGGCGAGATCCGCGAGGCCGGCAGGTTCGTGCCCGGCAAGACTTGGCGGCTCTCGATCGTCGGCGGCAGCGGGATCTACGACGGCGCCTCGGGTTCGGTCAGCGGTACGTGGCTCGATCCGAAGTTCTCGAAGTCGGCCGACGTGTTCGCGGTCAAGACCCGGTAGGTGGCTGAGGTGCACCGCCGCCGCTTGCGCGCGGCGGTGCACTCTCGCTAGCGTCGCTTGGGAATGCGCCAACTCCTTTACGGCGCGGCCGGCGGTCTCCTCGTCTGGGCGACGTTCTTCGGCGGTGCTTCCGGGGACGGGCGCTTGTTCTGGATCGGGGCGGCGGCGCTGGCGGTGGTGGCGGTGGCGGGTGTCGCGTTGCCGCGGCCGGTGGTCGGGTCGTGGGGCGTGGCGTTTCTCGCGCTGCTCGGCGGGTTCGTCCTGTGGAACGGGCTCTCGATCGCGTGGTCTGTCGAGGGCGACCGCTCGTGGAGCTATCTCAACCGCGGGCTCGTCTATCTCGCGTTCGTGCTCCTGGGGGCGCTGCTCGGGCGCCCGCGGGCGGTGGCGGGCGGACTCGCGCTGCTGCTCGGGGCGGTGCTGCTTTGGGCGCTCGCGGGGAAGGTCGTTCCGGGGTTGTTCCCGGACGGGGCGCGCTTGTCGCGGCTGCGGAACCCGGTCGGCTACTGGAACGCGCTCGCGCTGCTCGCGGACATTTCGTTGCCGCTGTTCCTGTGGCTCGCCGCGCGGCGGCGGGATCTCGCGGCTCTGGGCGTCTACCTGGCGCTCGTGGCGCTGCTGCTTACCTACTCGCGCGCGGGACTCGCCGTCGGAGTCGTCGCGGTGACGCTCTGGGTCTGGTTCGACAGGCGCAGCCTCTCGGTGCTGGCGGTGGCGGTGCCTGCTGCGCTCGTGGTGGGGGCGGTCGGGCTGGCGCTGCCGGGCGTCGCCAAGGACCTCCAGCCGCACTCGGTTCGCGTCTCGGACGGGGCCTGGTTCGGGCTCGCGCTCGTGGTTGGGGCGATCGCGGTCGCGCTTGTTGCCCGTCGTGACGTTGGGCGGACGGCGTTGCGCGTCCTCGCGGTGGTGAGCGCCGCGCTGATCCTCGGCGGGGTCGGCGCGCTGGCCGCGCAGGGGTCGTTCCTCGGCCAGTTCCGTGGGTCGGGTGTCACGCACACGGCGAGCTCGGAGAACCGGCTCTCCTGGTGGGGGGAGGCGTGGCGTGTATTCGAGCGGGCGCCAGCCGGGGGGAAGGGCGCGGGATCGTTCGAGGTCGCGCGGACGCCGGTGCGGCACAGCGCGACGGTGACGACCGAGCCGCACAACGTCGCGCTCCAGTTCCTCGCGGAGACCGGTGTATTCGGGCTCCTGCTCGGGGCGGCGGCCGCGCTCGCCGCGCTCGTCCTGGTGTGGAGGGTCGTGCGGCGGCTCGAGGGGCCGGAGCGCGCGGCGGCGGCTGCTCTGGGCGTGGCCGTTCCGGTGTATCTGCTGCACGCGCTCGTCGACATCGACTGGGACTTCGTCGCGGTCAGCGCGCCGGTCTTCTTCGTGGTCGGAGTGCTGATCGGGACGGGCGAGCCGCGTGGACGCCGCTCGCTTCTCGGTGCCGGCGTGCTCGTGGTGGGGGTGCTGGCCGCCGGGTACTCCCTGCTCGCGCCCTGGCTCGCCGACCGGCGCGTCTCCGACGCCTACGGTGCGCTGGGTACGCCGGCCGCGGTGGCCGATGCGCGCTCCGCGCACTCCTGGAACCCGCTCTCGCTGGAGGCCTACCGCGCCTGGGCGCTCGCCGAGGACGCGCTCGGCAACCCTGCCGACGCGCTTCGGTTGTATCGGCGCGAGGTCGCGCTCCAGCCGGAGAACGCGACCACGTGGTTCGATCTTGGCCAGTTCGAGCTCGAGGGCCTGCGCGACCTGTGCCACGCGTACGACGCGCTCAACCAGGCGTATACGCTCGACCCGTGGGGCCCGGCCGGCCTACCGGGGGGCCTGCTCGACCAGGCGCGGGCGGTCCGGAACTCCGGCCGCTGCCGCTAGCCCAAGCGGCCACGTCCAACCGCCTGTCCTAGGACAGGCGCTGATTTGAAGGCGGCTAGCTCGCGCCGACGACGACGGCGAGCTGGCCGCCGTGGAGCGCTTTCACGCGGAGGCCGTCGAGCGGCGCGACGATCTGGACGTTCAAGTCCTTCGCGAGCCGGCGCGCCTCGGGCTCGTAGCCGGGGCGGTACATGACGATCGTGTGCGAGTAGTCGCCGCGGGCTGCGTTGCCGACGCCGGCGATCTTGTAGCCGCGGGCGGTGGCGAGGGTCGCCTCGGCGCCCGCGGCGCCGGCGCGTCCGTTCCCGTTCAGGACGAGGAGCGAGGTCTGCGAGCGGGTCAGCCGCGCGACGACCGGAGCCTTGGCCGCGACGACCGGGGGCGTGTAGGCGGCCGCCTGGTGGTGGGCGGGGGTGGACTTGGCCTGCCTGACCGCCGCCGCGTGCACCTGCTTCGAGAGCGGGCGGCCGATCAGGACGAGCCCGGCGAGCAGCAGGAGGACGAGCTCGACGACGGCGATCGCCGAAGCGATCACGGTTGCCCGCCGCCAGGGGCGGACGAGCAGCTCGGGAGGCTGGGCGACGAAGTCCACGGGCGGATGTTCGCCCCCCGACCGGACGCTCCTGCTACCTGCTGACCCACTCCCAGGTCGCGCGCAGTCCGTCCTCCAGCGAGTGCCGCGGCCGCCACCCGAGCTCGCGCTCGGCCCGCCCCGGGTCGACGACGCTGTGGCGAACCTCGCCGGGCCGCGGAGCCGCGAACTCCGGCTCGGCGTCCTTCCCCGCCACGCGCCGGCAGAGCTCGTACAGCTCGCGGACCGAGGTCTCCTGGCCCGTGCCGACGTTGAAGAGGCCACCAGGATGGTCGACCGCTGCGAGCGTCGCGTCGACGACGTCGCCCACGTAGACGTAGTCGCGCGTCGCCTCTCCGTCGCCGTAGATCTGCGCCGCCTGCCCCTCCGCGAGGCGGCCGAGGAAGATCGCGATCACGCCGGCCTCGCCGTGCGGGTCCTGCCTCGGGCCGTAGACGTTCGCGAAGCGCATCGTCACGTGACCCGTCCCGTAAAGCCGGTTGTAGAGCGCCAGGTACTCCTCGCCGGCGAGCTTCGAAGTGCCGTACGGCGAGAGCGGCAGGCGCGGTGCGTCCTCGGTCGCCGGCCCGTCGGTGTCGCCGTAGATCGCGCCCCCGGTCGAGCTGAAGACGACCTTCGTGCCGTGCCGCCGTGCAGCCTCGAGCACCCTGATCGTCCCGAGCAGGTTCACCTCGGCGTCGTAGGTCGGCCGCTCCACCGAGACGGGCACCGCCGCCTGGGCGGCGAGGTGGAAGCAGAGCTCGGGCCGCACCTCGTCGAAGAGCGCCGAGAGCGCCTCGTCGCGGATGTCGAGCTCTGCCAGCTCGGCGCCCGCAGGCACGTTCTCGCGGTGCCCGGAGGCGAGGTTGTCGACGACGCGCACCTCGTCGCCCCGGCGAACGAGCGCCTCGGCGACGTGCGAGCCGATGAAGCCCGCACCTCCTGTGACGACCGCGCGCACCGCTCCTATCCTAGGCGGCACATGTTCGTCACCTTCGAGGGAGTCGACGGCTCCGGCAAGTCGACCCAGGCCGGGCTCCTGCGGGAGTTCCTCGAAGGCGAGGGTCGTGACGTCGTGGCGACGCGCGAGCCGGGAGGCACCGAGCTCGGCGAGCGCGTCCGCGACCTGCTGCTGGCCGGGCCGGACATGACCGCCTGGGCCGAGGCGACGCTGTTCGCGGCGGCGCGGGCCGAGCTCGCCGAGCGCGTGATCCGGCCCGCCCTCGCCCGCGGCGCCGACGTCGTCTGCGACCGGTACCTCGACTCGTCGCTCGCCTACCAGGGGGTCGCGCGCGGGCTCGGCATCGAGCGGGTGCTGGAGCTGAACCTGTTCGTGATAGGCAGTCTCCTGCCCGACCGCACCTTCGTCCTGCTCGTCGATCCCGGCGAGGCAGGCCGCCGCGTCGGGCGCCACCGCGACCGGATCGAGAGCGAGCCCGACGAGTTCCGTGCGGCCGTCGCCTCCGGCTTCCGCCAGCTGCCGGAGCTCTTCCCCGAGCGGGTGCGGGCGCTCGACGGGCACCGGCCGGCGCGGGAGCTGGCCGAGCTCGTGCGCCAGGAGCTCGCCGGTGTTTGAGGCGATTCGCGAGCAGCCCGAGGCCAAGCGCCTGCTCGACGCCGCGCTTGCCGAGGGGACGGCGCACGCCTACCTCTTCCACGGCCCGCCCGGGGTGGGCAAGCGCGACACGGCGATCGCCTTTGCGGCTGCGCTCCTCGGCGACCCGGGCCGCGTGATCCGGCGGGCGCATCCCGACCTCTACGTGCTCGAGCCGCTCGGCGACCAGATCCGTATCGACGCGATCCGCGAGCTGCGGCGCGACCTGCACATGCGGCCATTCGAGGCCTCGCATCGCATCTACCTGATCTTCTCGGCCGAGCTGATGAACGACGAGGCGGCCGACGCCCTGCTGAAGGATCTCGAGGAGCCGCCGTCCTACGCGGTGATCGTGCTCGTCGCCGACGATGTCGGGCCGCTGTCGGAGACGATCCGCTCGCGCTGCCAGCCGGTGCCGTTCCGCCGGCTCTCCGAGAAGGCGATCCGCGAGGCGGTCGTGGCGGCGGCCCCCGGGCTGCCGGAGGAGGAGACGATCGCGCTCGCGCGCGTCGCCGGCGGCCGGCTCGATCGCGTCGAGCGCCTGCTCTCGGAGCACGGTGCGCGGCGGCGGAGCGCGCTGCTCGAGGTGGCGCGCAGCGTCTACGCGGATCCCGGGTTCGACCCGGCGGCCGCGGCCGCGCGCCTGCTCGAGCTCGCGGCAGAACGCGGCGAGGAGGCGCGCGAGAAGGCCGAGGCCGGGCTCGAGCTGCTCGACCTGCCCCAGCGCGAGGCCGATCAGCGCGTGAAGCGCGCGCAGCGCGGCGAGGAGCGCGAGGCCGTGCTCGAGTCGCTCGATGAGCTCGCCGACTGGTACCGCGACCTCGTCGTGGTAGCGGTCGGAGCCGAGACGGCGGTGATCCACTTCGACCGGCTCGACGAGCTGAAGGAGGACGCGAGCCTCGAGCGCCTTGCGGCGGCCGAGCGCGCAGCCGAGACCGTCCGCGAGCTCTGGCGGCGCTTCGAGGAGTTCCAGCTCAGCGCCTCGCTCGCCCTCGAAGCGCTCTTCGTGCAGCTGCGCCGCGAGCTGGCTAGCGGTGTCGCTGCCGGTACGCGCGCGTCTTGAGGCGGTTCCCGCAAAGCTGCATCGAGCACCAGGTCGCGGCCCGGTTGCGCGAGTTGTCGTAGAACGACCACTCGCAGTTGCGGCAGGCCTTGAGGCGTTCCCAGCTGCCGTCGAGGATCGCCGCGAACACGATCGCGAGCAGGCGGGCGAGCGGCTCGCTGCCTTCGAGCGTCACCTCGCCGGAGTCGTCGAGTCGCGGGCTCAGCCCGCGCGCAACCTCGTTCACGATCGCCAGCGCCTCCTCGCTCGGAAGGCGGCCGTTGTTGGCGAGCATCAGCTCGCGGAGCGCGACGCGCAGCTGTAGCGCCTGCTCGAGCGAGACAGGCTCGCTTCCGAGCTTGCGCTGTGCCAGCCACTCTCGGAGAGCCGCCTTGTCCGGCAGGAGCTCGCGGCCGTGCTCCTCGTCGACGGAGTTGACGAACTCCTGGACGACGCGCAGCGGTTGCGGGGCCGCGTTCGGGAGGTCGTAGCGAGGGCTCACGCGTGCGACACTAGCGAAAGCTTTTCGCTAGTGTCGAGCGCGAATCGTGGCCGGATCCAGGATACGCCGCCTCGCTGTGGTTTTCGAGCTCGCGCGCGTGCGCCTCGTGCGTCGCTCCGGGCGCTTCGTGCTGGCCGCGCTGGGCGTGGCCGCCGGGGCTGCGGTGCTGGCGGGAGTGCTCGGGACGAGCGTCGCCGCCCAGGACGCCAGCATCGCCCGCGCCGTTGCGCAGATCCCTGCCGACCAGCGAGCGGTGCGGGCGTACTGGTCGGGGATTCCCGTGCAGGAGCCGGGCGGTTTCTCTGGCCTCGACGCGATCGCCCAGCGCGGGCTCGAGTCGATTCTCGGGCGTGCTCCCTTCCGAACTGTGCTCTTTCGCGAGGGCAACCTCGGCGGGGCGTTCATCGACCTCGCGGCGATCGACGGCTTGGAGCGTTGGGTCACGCTCCGCTCGGGGCGCCTGCCGCACGACTGCCGGAGCGGCTCGTGCGAGGTGATCCAGGTTGCGGGCGCGGGTCACTTCCCGGCCCGTTTTGCGCTGGTCGGCGCCGGCTCGCTGACCTCGTCCCTGCCGCTCGGCGGGCTGCTCAGCCAGAACAGCACGAGCTCGATCCTCAGCAGCGCCGCCCGCTATCACGAGCCCGACCAGCCGCCCTTCCTGCTCGGTGGGGACGTCGGCGCGCTCGCGCGGGACGTGGGGCTCGCGGACCAGGACCGGACGTACAGCTGGGTCGTGCCGATGGCGGGGCTGCATCCGTGGAGCGTCGGCCGCTTCGAGCACTCGATCGCGCAGGCCCAGTCGGTTCTCGACTCGAGCGGCCAGCTCTTCACCGTCACCGCGCCGACCGAGCAGATCGACGCCGCGGCAGCGACCGCGCGCGTGTCTGCACGGCGGCTGCTCGTGCTCGGCGGCAGCGTCGCGGCGCTGCTGCTTGTCTTCAGCGTCCTGGCCGCTGCCAGCCTGCGCCGCGACTCCGAGGCGGCTCGCAGGCAGCTCGGCTGGCGCGGCGCGAGCCGCCTTCAGCTCGGCCTGCTCTCCGGTGTCGAGACGGCCTTCGTGGCGGTCGCGGGCACGGTCGTCGGGTGGGCGGCCGGCGTGGGGCTCGCGGCGCTCGCGGCCGGCCGGCTCGGCGCCCCGGTCGGCGGGGTCCTTCGCCACTCGGTGCTCTCGGGAGCGGGCTTGGCCGTGGCCGCCGGCCTGGCCGCGGCAGCCGCGCTCGTCCTGTTCGGCGCCCTCTGGGCTCCGGTCGTGCGGATCGGCGAGCGCGCTCTGACCCTCGCCGACGTCGCCGGACTCGGCGCGCTCGTGGCGCTCGTCGTCGGGGTCGCACGCGGCGCGACGAACGCCGATTCGCTGGCGGCGCACGGCGGCACCGGTGTGTTCCTGCTCCTCCTGCCGGGGCTCGTCTCACTCGTGCTCGCCGTCGCCGCGGCGCGCTTGCTCGCGCCGGTGCTGCGCGCGCTCGAGCGGGCGGGGCGGCGGGCTCCGGTCGCGGCGCGGCTCGCAGCCCTTTCGCTCGCGCGCAACCCCGGCCGGGCGACGAGCGCGGTCGTCTTCCTCGTCGTCAGCCTCGGCTTCGCGCTCTTCGCCGTGACGTATCGCGCGACGCTCACGCGCGGGGAGCAGGACGAGGCCGCGTTCGCGGCGCCCGCGGACGTGCTCCTCTCCGAGGACCTGACGAAGCTCGTGCCGGTGCTCGAGGCCGGGTCGCCGGCGGCGTACGCGCGGCTCGGCCGGGCGACGCAGGTCGTGCGGCTGAACGGCGACGTCCCGAACGTCGCACCGAGCCTGACGCTGCTCGGCATTCCCTCGGGTGCTATCCCGGCGCTCGGCGGGTGGCGCTCCGACTTCTCGAATGCGTCGCTCGGCGACCTCGCGGCCCGGTTGCGCCCGACCGGCCCGGTCGCTCTCCGTGGCCTGCGCGTCGGCTCGCGCCTCGTCGTGCCGGCGACGCTTCGGGGTGACGCCCTGAAGCTGACGGGCGCCATCGAGACGAGGCGGGGCGACGTTGTCAGGGTGCCGCTCGGGCGGCTCGACCCGGGGAAGACGGAGCTCGCCGTGAGCCTGCCGGCGGCCGCGCGGGACGGCCTGCTCTTCAGCCTCGGCTTCACCGTCGCCGACGTGACGCACTTCGGGGTCGCGAACGGCGGTCTCGGCGAGCAGCCCTTCGCGCGCGGGAGGCTCACGCTCGGCGGGCAGTTCAGCCGGTGGCTCGGCGTCGGCGGCGTGCGGCCCGACGGCCGCTACCTGGTCACGCCCGACGTCGACGCGCGGGTGCGCAGCCCCCAGCCGACCGACGGAGAGCCGGTGCCGGTGATCGTCCCGCCGAAGCTCGCGGCGGCGGCGCGTGGGCACCTGCTCCCGATCGACGTCGGCGGCCAGCCGCTCCTGACCCGCGTGGTCGGAGTGGCGACCCGCTTTCCGTCGGCCGGCACCGACTTCGTCCTGGCGGACGGGCCGACCGTCCAGACCGCGCTCGACGCCGGCTTCCCCGGTGCCGGGGTGACGAACGAGATCTGGCTCGACGGCGCCGATCCCGCGGTGCTGGCCAGGCCGCCGTTCGGCGACTTGAGCGCGCTTTCGCGACAGGCAGTCGAGGCCGACTTGCGCAGCGATCCGCTTGCCCGCGGCGTCCTGCTCGCGCTCGGCGGGACGGCGGCGGTGGCGCTCGGCCTCGCGGTGCTCGGCCTGCTGCTGGCGCTCGTCGCCGACGTGAAGGACGAGGGCGCCGAACTGCTCGACCTCGAGGGCCAGGGCGCAGGGCCCGCCATGCTGCGACGCCATCTGCGGCTGCGGATGCTCCTGCTTTCCGGGTTCGGGCTGGTCGGAGGGATCGCCGCGGGCGCCGCGCTCGGGGCTCTCGTCGTCGACCTGATCGTCGTCACCGCGAACGCGGGCTCGCCGGAGCCGCCGCTGGCGGTGGTCGTCGACTGGCGTCTGCTCGGTGCGGGCGTCGGCGCTTACGTCGTCGTCGCTCTCGTCGCAGTGGCGCTCGCGAGCCGCCGCGGCCTCGGCCGGCTCGGCGCCCTGGCTCGCCACGCGCAGGTGACCGGATGAGCGCCGTCGAGCTCCGCGACCTGTTCCGCGTCCACTCGACTCCGGAAGGCGACGCGGCGGCGCTGCAAGGACTGACGCTGAACATCCGCGAGCACGAGGTCGTCGGCGTGCTCGGGCCGAGCGGCTCGGGCAAGTCGACCCTGCTGCGGATCGTCGCAGCGCTCGACCGGCCCTCCGCGGGCACTGCGCGCGTCTTCGGGCTTGACCTGCCGAAGCTTTCCGAGCGCCGCCGGGCCGAGTACCGCCGCACCCAGCTCGGGTACGCCGACCAGCACTACTCGCGCGCGCTCGCGCCCGAGCTGCGCGCGCGAGAGCAGATCGCGCTCGCGGCCTCGCTGCGCGGGGCGAGCCGCGGCGAGCGGGTGCGCCGGGCCGACGAGCTCCTGGAGAAGGTCGGCCTCGGCGGCCGTGGAGCCGCCTTTCCGGCCGAGCTCTCCGGCGGCGAGCAGCAGCGGGTCGCGGTCGCGGCCGCGCTCGCCCACCGGCCGCGGCTCTTCCTCGCCGACGAGCCGACCGGCGAGCTCGACGCCGCCAACGCCGATCTCGTGTATCGCCTGCTCGGCGAGCTCGTCCGGGACGAAGGTTGCACGGCGCTGATCGTCAGCCACGATCCAGGCTCCGAGCGCGTCGCCGACCGCGTCGTCCACATCCGCGACGGCCGGCTCGCGGCCGAGGCCTCCCGCGAAGGCGGGGGCGACGAGGAGATCGTCGTCGGTCGCGGCGGCTGGTTGCGGGTCCCCGAGGAGTACCTGTTGCGCGCGGGGATCGGCTCGCACGCCGTGGCGAGGCTCGAGGGCGAGACGGTCGTGCTCGCCGCAGCCGGCACCGAGAACCGCGGTGTCGCGGCGGAGCCCGCCTCGCTCGGCCCGGTCCGGCCGGCCGGTGTCGTCGCGGAGGCGATCGGCGTCACGAAGCGGTACGGAGAGACCGAGGTGCTGACGGATCTGACCGCCGCCTTCGAGGGCGGCCGGCTCTATGCGGTGACCGGGCCCTCCGGCTCCGGCAAGACGACCTTCCTGCACCTGCTCGCCGGCCTGGAGACGCCCTCCGCGGGCGAGATCCGCGTGGGCTCGGAGACGCTGACGTCGCTCGATCGAGAGTCACGGGCGCGCGTGCGCGCGAGGGAGATCGGCTTCGTGTCGCAGCAGCCGGCGCTGATCGGCTTCCTGAACGCCCGCGAGAACGTCGAGCTCGGGCTGGCGGTACGAGGGGTCACCAACAACGAGCGGACGACCGAGGCGCTCGTCCTCGTCGGCCTCGCCGAGCGGGTGACGCAGCGCGTTTCCCGTCTCTCGATGGGCGAGCGCGCGCGGGTCGCGATCGCGCGGGCGATGGCGGGCTTCCCGTCGCTGTTGCTCGCCGACGAGCCGACCTCCCGCCTCGATGAGGCGAACTCGCTCTCGATCGCGGTCCTGCTCGCCCGGCTCGCGCGCGAGACCGGCGCCGCAGTCGTCTGTGCCACCCACGATCCCGTCGTGATCGCCCAGGCCGACGAGGTGCTGCCGCTCCATTAGCCGGTTGCGACGATCTCCGCGAGATACACGAGGATCGCCGCTGCTCCGCCCATGTCCTGGACGCAGGCCCACTCGCGCCGGGAGTGGTGCTGCCCGGTGCCGGTGCCGAGGTTGGGGGTCGGCAGTCCCTTCTCCGTGAGGACGGCGCCGTCCGTCCCCCCGCGCAGCGGTTTGTAGACGGGCTCGAGTCCGAGCTTGCGGACCGCCTGCTCGGCTGCCTCGAGGATCCACGGCTTGTCCCTCAGGTAGGGCTGCATGTTCAGGTACGTGCGCTCGACAGCGACGCGCACCTGCGCCCGCAGGGTCTCGGCCGCCACTTCCTCCGCGAGCGCGCGCACGAGCTCGACGTGGCGCTCCAGGCCCGCGTCGTCGAAGTCGCGCGCGATCAGGGTGATGCAGGTCTCCGCGGTCGAGCCCGCGATGCGATCCGGGTGGACGAAGCCCTCGTAGGACTCGGTCGCCTCGGGCGAGAGCTCCTTGGGCAGCCGCGCCAGGAATTCGCCTGCCAGCCGCAGGCTGTTCACCATCGCGCCCTTCGCCGTCCCGGTATGCGCCGACAACCCGGTGAACGTGACGGTCACGGTCGAGGCGTTGAAGTTCTCGGAGGTCACCTCGCCGAGCCCCGAGCCGTCCGCGGTGAACGCGAAGTCGGCGCCGAAGCCCTCGATGTCGAACAACTCGGCACCTCGGCCGATCTCCTCGTCGGGCGTGAAGCCGATCTTCACCCTTCCGCGCTCCACCTCCGGGTGGCGCGCCAGATACGCGACCGCGCCCATGATCTCGGCAACGCCCGCCTTGTCGTCGGCGCCGAGCAGCGTCGTGCCGTCGCTCGTGACGAGGTCGCAGCCGACGTGCTTTGCCAGATCAGGGAACTCGGCGACCGAGAGCACCTGCGACGGATCGCCCGGGAGCGCGAGCTTGCCGTCGAAGCGATGGACGCCCGGCTTGACGCCGGTCCCGTTCTCGCCGGGGTAGGTGTCCACGTGCGCGACGAGGCCGAGCACAGGCGTCTCGCGCTCCACGGTGGCCGGCAGCGTCGCGTAGACGTGGCAGTGCTCGTCGAGCACGACGTCCTCGAGCCCGAGCTCGCGCAGCTCTCCCTCGAGGATCCGCGCCAGGTCGAACTGCTTCTGCGTGCTCGGGATCTCGCTCGCGTCATGGGCGGACTCGGTCGCCACCTGCACGTAGCGCAGGAACCGCTCGAGGACGTCGGCCGCGAGCTCGGCTGCGAGCGGGGTCAGCTGGACGGACAAGGCGCGGGCGGCGGGCCCTGCAAAACGAGCAGTCCGCAGAACGTCGCGTCGCTCACGACCCACTTGCCGCCAACGCGAAGCGCCAGGCCCTTCAGGCCCTGCAGGAACGGCTTGCCCGAGATCGAGATCGTGTAGACGACCATCGCCTTCGAGCCCGCGAGCGTCACCTTCGAAACGCTCGCCGTGGAGTTCTGCGCGTAGGCCGAGGTCGACTGGGCTTCGAGCACGGCCTTGAACTGCGCGCCGTTCTCGAGCAGCGACGCCTTCTTCGCGATCGTGGTCTTGCTGCTGAAGAAGGTCGCCCAGTTCAGCTTGATCTTCGCGACGTCCCCGCCTGCGGCCAGGGCGGAGCTGCAGGCAGCGGACGCGAGCAGCAGCGCCGCTGCGCCGATCGGCTTCCTCGTCACGCCTGCAGTATCCCTCAGCCCACGGGCACGGCCGCGCCGGCGTCGGTCTCGAGCTCCTTGCCGCGCAGAACGACGAGGGTCGTCACGAGCGCGACCGCAGCAACCGCCGCCGCGACCCAGAAGGCGAGCGTGTAGCCGCTCACCACGTCCGAGCTGGTCGGCTTCCCCCCGCCTGCGAGATGAGTGATCCGCGAGGTCGAAACGGTCGCCAGGATCGCGAGCCCGAGCGCGCCGCCCACCTGCTGCGACGCGTTGATCAGGCCGCTCGCGAGGCCGGCTTCGGACGGCTCGATGCCGCCGAGCGCGGCGATCGAGATCGGCACGAAGGAGAAGCCGAGACCCATCCCGATCAGCAGGAACGGGATGAACAGGTCGTGCCAGTAGGAGCCGTGCGCCGAGATCTGCGTCAGGTAGACGAGGCCGCCGCCGAGGAAGAGCATGCCGGTCGAGAGCACGGGCTTGACGCCGAGCTTTGTCACGAGCGCCTGCGAGACCCCCGAAGAGACGACCGCGGTGAGCGCGATCGCGAGATAGCCGACACCGGTCTTCACCGGCGACATGTGCAGCACGCCCTCCATGTACAGCGAGAGCAGGAAGAACATCCCGAAGATCGAGGTGCCGAGCGCGAAGCCGATCAGGTTCGCGCCGGTCGGCGTCCGCTTCTTGAAGAAGCCGAGCGGCACGAGCGGCGATCGCGAACGCGTCTCCACGGTCAGGAAGATCGCCATCAGCACGACAGCGGCGATCAGCGAGACGATCACCTGCAGCGAGCCCCAGCCGTGCGTCGGCGACTGCGTCAGGCCGAAGATCAGCAGCGACAGGCTGGCCGTCACCGTGATCGCTCCCAGCGTGTCGAAGTGCTGGAGGATCTGCTTGTTCGTGCTCTCCTTGACGAAGCGGGGCACGAGCAGGAGCGCGCCGAGGCCGATCGGGACGTTGACGATGAAGATCCACTCCCAGCCGGCGTACTGCGTCAGCACGCCGCCGAGGAGCACGCCGATCGCCGCGCCAGAGCCCGCGATCGCGCCGAGGATGCCGAGCGCGGTGTTCCGCTCCTTGCCCTCCTCGAAGGTGACGGTGACGATCGAGAAGACGGACGGTGAGAGGATCGCGCCGGCGGCGCCCTGGCAGAGCCGCATCGCGATCAGCATCCCGGGCGAGACGGAGAGGCCGCAGAGGAGCGAGAAGAGCGCGAAGAGCGCAAGCCCGATCATGAACAGGCGGCGCCGCCCGAGCAGGTCGCCGGAGCGGCCGCCGAGCAGGAGCAGGCCGCCGAAGGTGAGCGCGTAGCCGCTGACGATCCACTGCAGGCTCGCATCCGAGTGGAAGTGGAGCGCGCCCTTGATCGTCGGTAGCGCGACGTTGACGATCGAGACGTCGAGCACGACCATCAGGTAGGCGATGCCGAGCACGGCAAGCGCCTTCCATCTCCTCGGATCTGCGGCCAAGTGTCCTCCTGTCGGGCGGGTTCTCGGGTGAAAACGCGGCCTGCCCGGCCGCCAATCCCGGCCGGGACTCTAGGCTAGACTGGCCGCTGCCCGCCGACGTAGCTCAGCTGGTAGAGCACTTCACTCGTAATGAAGGGGTCCGCGGTTCGAATCCGCGCGTCGGCTCTGTGAGGGGGGTGCGGGTCGGAAAGCGCCTGTCGCGAGCCGGTAGCGCCACGGCTGCGGCGCTCGTCGTTGCGGGGCTCGCCTTCGGGTCGCCGGGACTCGACCCGGGCTTCGGGCACGCCGGCTCGCTCGCGTTCCAGCTCGGCGACGAGTATGCGCTGCCCGCGGCTGTCGTCGCACGACCAGGTGGGGGCTTCGTCCTGGCGGCCTCGAGCATCTGCTCGACCCAGTGTGGCGGCGAGCGGGCCGAGGCGTTCACGCTGGCTGCGTTCAGGGCGAACGGGGCTTTCGATCCCGGCTTCGGCCGGCGAGGTCTCGTCTTCACCGCGGCAGGCGACGGCACGAACGACATGCAGGGCCTCGTCGCGCAGCCGGGCGGCAAGCTGCTCGGGGCGGGCTGGAGCGAAGGGCCACCAGCAAGCTCGGGCGTGATCCAGCTCGTCCGCTGGCGGGCGGACGGCAGCCTGGATCCCACCTTCGGCTCGGCCGGCCAGCGCTCCGAGCCGTTTCCGCGCTTGCTCGGACCAGAGCCGAACGTTCGCGCGGTGTGCGGCATGCGCGACGGCTCCGCAGTCGTCGCGGCCGACGGCGGCGGCACCATCGACCATCGCTACGTGCTCTTCCGGTTCCGCGCCGACGGCGGTCTCGCGTATACGAGCAAGTGGCACCCGGGGAGCGTTCGGACGCTGCTCTGCGCTCCCGACGGATCGGTGATCGTCGGCGGCACCCGTCGCCTGTCGGTGACGCTCGAGCTTTGGCAGCTCTCCCGGTTCAGCGCCGGCGGCAAACGCAGCTGGGCGACGCAGACCGCGATCGGCTCGGGCGACTCCTTCACCGAGATCGACGCACTCGCGCTCCGGCCGGACGGGAAGATCCTGGCCGGCGGCATCGCCACGGTCGGACGCGCGGCCGACTTCGGCAACCTCGGCTTCGGCCTGCTGCGCTATACGGCCGCGGGCAAGGTCGACGCGAGCTTCCGGGCAGCTCCCGTTCAGCATTCCGCAGGAGTCGTCGGTCTCGAGCTCGAGCCGGGCGGCGACCTCGCCGTCCTTTCGCAGGCGAAGCCGAAGGGCTGCCTCCTGACCCGGCTGGCGGCGAGCGGCGCCCTTCTTTCAGAGACGCTCGCTGCGAGTCCGACAGAGAAATGCACGCTGCTCTACCGGGAGCGCAGCGGCCGCTTGCTCGGGATCGGCGA
>JBBQTQ010000027.1:0-30320 GCA_038213135.1 Gaiellales bacterium | reverse complement strand
CTCCCACAACCAATCCGGAACCCTCCAACCATCATCCCTACTGACCATGTAGCCCATCACGGACCTCCTGATCGAGTGGCACGATGACCGTTCGATCAGACGTTCAACACCGCGCTACAGAACCCTTCCGGGATAGGCCCTAAGTGCGAAAATGCTCTCCGTTTGCTAACCTGCCGCGCCCGTACTCGACGCGGAGGGCTCATGTTCAGGCGGGCATGTGCGGCGTTATTCGCGCTCGGAATCGCGAGCACACTGGCGGTTGTCTCGGGGAGCGCGCGGGCTCTCGACGTTTCGCAGACCGGCTACGACTCGGTGTCCGGCGGCGCCGGCAGCCTCGGCCCGACGGATCTGCTCGCGGTGACGCTCACAGCAAGCGGCGGCGGAACCAGGTTCGGAACCTTGAAGTTCAGTCTGGTGGTCGCCCGTCAGACCCGAAGGCGGACCAGCACGCGATCTTCTGGTTCGACACGACCGGCGACGGGCGTGCCGAGTACGCGGTCGAGTTCTTCGCGTCTCCGTTCGATCCGGCCACGGGGCAGGACGCGCACAACTGGCAGGTCGACCTGGTCAGCGCAGCCGGGAGCACGGACAGCTGCCAGGCGGACAACTTCAGCCAGAAGATCTCGCAGCAGGCCCTCGGCGGCGGCCTGGGGGTCGCTCGGAACACCGAGTACGTCGACGTGAGCTGGCCGCTCTCGAAGCTCGGCAATCCGAAGATCATCACCTGGGGCGGCGCCGGCTACAACTACGGCTCGAGCCAGCTCGGGCTCGACTACATGCCGGGCACGGTCGACCCGCTCCGCGGCAACCCGACGACAGAGGACAAGGAGCTCTGCGGCAAGGCGGCCTCCGGGCATCCGCACGGGACGGGCCACTGGCTCGACCTCTTCTTCGGCTACACCTTCGACGTCGCGCAAGGCGGGCCGACGGCGACGCCGCAGTCGGAGGTGCCCGCAGTGCACTCCGCCACGACTGCCGTCACGACGAAGCTCGCGACCGGCGCCGCCGTCTCCGCCCCGCAAACCGTGCAGGTCGCGGTCCCCGGACCGGGCGCTCTCAACACCTCGGCGAGCCTCGTCACCTACCTCGGCAACGCTCTGAGCAGCGTGAAGCCGATCTTCGTGATCGACAGCAGCAGCGGTAAGACCCTGATCACCGACAGCGGCAGCAGCTTCATCAGCGACAACGGCGCCGCACTCCTCCCGGCGGGGAACAAGATCATCAGCTGGGACGGCGGCAGCATCGTGCCCAAAGGCGCCAAGATCATCGCCGACAACGGTGGCGGTCTGGCCGGCAAGAGCGGCGGCAAGTTCTTCAGCGACAACGGCAGCGGTCTCGCTTACGCCTCGAGGACCGTCGGCAACAGCGGCGGCACGTTCGCCTACGGCATGCGGCGACCCGCGTTTCGTTTCAAGGGCAAGCCGCTGCGCGGCCACACCGTGTCCCTGACCGCCGGCGCCGCCACCGCGACCGCCGCCGGCAAGGTGACCCTGAAGCTGCGGCCGGCGGCGAAGACGCGGACGATCATTAACGGCCTGCGGCGCAGCGAGCGCAAGATCCGCTCGCACCCGAAGGTGCTGATGATGGTGCAGACGACGTTCAAGCCGAAGATCGGCCGGAGCGTCACCGTGTTGCGGCTCTACGGCCTCAAGCCCTAGCGAGCGGCTACCCGCCCCCTACTTCCCGCGTGAGGTCTTCTTCTTCGGCTTCGGCTTGCCCGAGTTGGTCTTCTCGGCTGCAGTGTTGCTCTTCTTCGGCTTCGCCGGCATGGCGTTCCCTTCGACGTAGGAGCCAGGTGCGGAAAATCGAGCCATGCGCCCGGCAAGATTCGAACTTGCGACCTCTGCCTCCGCAGGGCAGCGCTCTATCCCCTGAGCTACGGGCGCGAGGGAGACCAGTCTAGCGGCCTCGGACGCGGCGGCTTCTTAGCGGGAGTAAAACCCTCGCCAGCGGGAATGCACACCGCGTGGCCGACCAGCCCGACGGCATCATCCTCAAGCGGCACCGCGATCTCGAGGGCATGGGCGGCCGGCTCTGGATCAGGCGCGCGATCGTCGTTGTCTTTCTGGCGATCCCGGTGATCGCGCTGTTCAACGTCTTCGGGCAGCGTCCGGACACCTCGTTTGCCTCGACGCAGGTCGCCTCGCTGAAGCTCTACGCACCGTCGCACCTGCGCGGCGGGTTGCTCTTCTCCGCGCGTTTCCACATTCGCGCCAAGCAGGACGTGAAGGACGCGGTGCTCTTGCTCGACTCGGGCTGGGCGGAGGGCATGTCGATCAACACCGTGGAGCCCTCGCCGCTCGGGCAGGCGAGCCGGAACGGGAAGCTCGTGTTCGACCTCGGCCACGTCCCGGCGGGGCAGTCCTACATCCTCTATCTGCAGATCCAGGTCAACCCGACGAACGTGGCGCTCGACCGCCCGCAAAACGTCCAGCTCTTCGACGGGTCGACGCACCTGCTGACCATCCGCCACGCGGTGACGATCTTCCCGTAGTGGTGCCTCGTCCAGCAATACACGCCCGCTTCTGGCCCGCTATCACGCGGCACCGGCGGCCACCCTCGTCCTTGCCAAGGCAATCAGCCTTGGCTGCGAACGAGCGCGACCTCCGGCTTGGTGCTAGCGACCCAGAAGCTAGACAGCATCACTGGAAGAGGCACTGATGGACATCGCTCTCCGCTCGATCTTCCTCTTCTTCGTCGTGTTCATCCTGACGCGCGTCATCGGCCGGCGTGAGCTCTCGTCGCTCCAGCCTTTCGACTTGATCCTGTTGATCGTGCTGGGCGACGCGATCCAGCAGGGTCTGACGCAGGACGACTACTCGGTGACCGGATCGCTCATCGTCATCTCCACCTTCGCGGTGCTCCAGGTCGGCATCTCGTACCTGAGCTTCCGGTCACGGCGCCTGCGGCCGATCATCGACGGGGAGCCGCTCGTGTTGGTTCAGGACGGCAAGGTGATCGAGAAGAACATGCGGCGTGAGCGCCTGACCCACGGCGAGCTCGCGGCTGCTGCCCGGCAGGAGCACATCGCTTCGCTCGAGACGATTCGTTGGGCCGTGCTCGAGACGAACGGCAAGATCAGCTTCATCCCGAAAGACGGATGAGGCCGAGAATGCCGACCGTGTAGACCGCGATCGCTAGCGGGCGCAGGCGATGCGCGAGCCTACACTCACCGCCTGGCGCTCTATGTCACCGAGGCGGAGGTCGACCGGCTGCTCTCGCCTGCAGAGGCTGTCGAGGCGGTCGAGGGTGCCTGTTCCCGGCTCGCCGAGGGGCTCGTCGAGAACCGGCCTCGCTACCGGCTCCGCCTGGAGAACGGCCAGCTCGCGGTGATGTCGGCGGCCGACCTCGGGCTGGGCATCGCCGGCGTGAAGACCTATGCGGCGGGGGCTGGAGGGGCGAGCTTCGTGCTCGTGCTCTTCGACGCGGCAGAGCACCGGCTGCTCGGTGTGATCGAGGCCGACCGGCTCGGCCAGCTGCGAACCGGCGCTGCGAGCGCGGTTGCGGCCAAGCAGCTCGCCCGCGAGGGCGCGCGAACGCTCGGCGTGATCGGCTGCGGCACACAGGCCGAGACGCAGATCACGTGCATTCGCGCCGCGCTCCCCGGGATCGACGAGGTGGTCGTCTTCTGCCGCGACGAGCAGCGGCGCGAGGCATTCGCGCGAGCGATGGGCGCAGAGCCTGGCGAGAGCCATCGCGACGCGGCAGAGCAGGACGTGGTCGTCACGATCACGACCTCGAAGGATCCGGTGCTACGCGGCGAGTGGCTCCGCGAAGGCGCGCTCGTCTGCGCCGCAGGCGCGAACCGGCCCGAGGCGCGGGAGCTGGACAACGCGGTGCTCGAACGCGCGGCGTTTGTCTGCTGCGACTCGGTGGAGGACGCGAAGCTCGAGTCGGGCGACCTGATCGAGCCGGTCGAGAAGGGCGTGCTCGACTGGCTGGAGGTGCACGAGCTGCAGGAGGTTGTCGCCGGTCAGGTGGCCGGTCGCCACTCCGAGGATGACATCGTCCTCTTCAAGTCGAACGGCATCGCCGCGTGGGACCTGGCCGTGGGTGCGCTCGTGCTGGAGCGCGCCCGCTAGACGTTGTGCATGTCTTCGGCGAGCGCGTGAATCAGGTCGGGGCGCTCCATCAGACGGGAGCGCTCCTGCTCGGTGAGACGGTTCTTCACGTACGGATCGTCGAGGATGTCGTCGAGGCTGCGTCCGCGATCGTGCTCGCGGATCACGTACTGGACGATCCGCTCCTCCTTCTTCGTCGTCGCGAACATGAACGAGAAGGGGTTGCGCAGGAACGCTCGGAACCTCTCCACGGGGCGATTGTATCCTTGCCCGATGCGGCGGCCCTCGAAGGCAGGCCGGTACGCCGAGCGCGTGTTGGACGACGTGGACGACGGCGGTGCGCCCGAGCGGATCGTCATCTGGATCGAGCGGCGTGACGGCGGTGCCTGGGCGGTCGGCCGTGCGGTCAACCCGCAGCACCGCTCGAGCGACGAGCCGCGGCGCGACGACTACATCTTCGAGGGCTGGGAGATGGACGATGCGCTCGAGGCGGCGAACGGCGCGCTCGAGGACGACGTCACCGTGTCGGAGGAGGACGGTCACCACGAACGCGTGCGGCCGTTCCGCCGGGACGAGCTGACCAAGCGGCTCGAGGGCTGGTTCTTCGGGCGGTGAGGTGAGCCGCGCCGTCGTCCTCTCGGCCGTCCGCACACCCGTCGGCCGGTACGGGGGCGCGCTCTCCGCGGTTCGGCCCGACGACCTCGCGGCGCTCGTCGTGGCGGAGGCCGTCGCGCGCGCCGGCGTGCCCGCCGCGGAGATCGATGACGTCTACCTCGGCTGCGCGAACCAGGCCGGCGAGGACAACCGCAACGTGGCGAGGATGGCCGTCCTCCTCGCCGGCCTGCCGGAGTCGGTGCCTGGGATGACGGTCAACCGGCTGTGTGCATCCGGGCTGACGGCCGTCGTCGAGGCCTGCCGCGCGGTGATGGCGGGCGAGGGCGAACTGTTCGTCGCCGGCGGGGTCGAGTCGATGAGCCGCGCGCCGTTCGTGACCGCGAAGGCGGGGCAGGCGTTCCCGCGCGGGAATCAGACCGCTTGGGACACGACCCTCGGCTGGCGCTTCCCGAACCCGCGCCTGGAGGCGATGTTCCCGCTCGAGGCGATGGGCGAGACGGGCGAGAACGTGGCCGATCGGTGGGCCGTCTCGCGCGAGGATCAGGACGCGTTCGCGTTCGAGTCGCAGCGGCGCTGGGCGGCGGCCGGCGCGGCGGGGCGGTTCGCCGACGAGCTCGTGGCTGTCGGAGATGTGACGCGCGACGAGCATCCGCGGCCCGATACGTCTCCCGAGCGGCTGGCTGCCCTGAAGCCGGTGTTCCGAGAGGGCGGCACCGTGACGGCCGGCAACTCGAGCGGGCTCAACGACGGGGCGGCGGCGCTCGTGATCGCGAGCGAGGAGCGGGCGCGGTCTCTCGGCGTCGAGCCGCTCGGCGAGTTCGTGGGCAGTGCGGCTGCCGGAGTCGATCCGCGCGTGATGGGGATCGGGCCGGTGCCCGCAGTTCGGAAGCTGCTCGACCGGCTGGGGATCGCTCCGGGCGACCTGGATCTGGTCGAGCTGAACGAAGCGTTCGCTTCGCAGAGCCTTGCGGTGATCCGCGAGCTGGGCCTCGACCTGGAGAAGGTGAACGTGAACGGCGGCGCGATCGCGCTCGGCCATCCGCTCGGGATGAGCGGCGCGCGGCTCGTCGTCTCGTTGCTCCACGAGCTACGGCGCCGCGGCGGCCTTTACGGGCTGGCGACGCTGTGCGTCGGCGTCGGCCAGGGGCAGGCGGCGCTCTTTAGCCGCTGAAGCGAGTCACGGAATCACCAGCGGCGCGGGCAGGTCCTGGGCGTGCACGACCGTCAGCGACTTGGTCGCTCGCGTCAGGGCGACGTAGAGGTGTCGGAGCCCCTGGACGCCCGCGGCCTCCGCGGCGATCGCCCCCGGCTCGACAACCACGACGTGGTCGAACTCGAGACCCTTGGCTTCCCGCGCGCCGAGCAGACGCACGGCTGGAGCGAGCTCCTCGACGGTCGACTCGTCGGAGTCGATCGCGGCCCGCGCGAGCAGGTCGTGAAGCTCGGAGAGCAGCGCCTGCGGCGCGACGATCGCGACCGCGCCCTCGCCGGCATCGAGGACGAACGCCTCGGCTGTGGCCGTGCGGGCCGGCTCGTCCGAGCGCAGGAAACGTGGCGTCCCGCCCCCCTGGCGGTACGACTCCGGAGGGCGTGCGTGCGGGGCGATCACCGGCAGGAGCGGCAAGGCGGTCTCCATGATCTCCGCCGGGACGCGATAGCCGGCGACGAGCTCCTCGACCGCGACCCCATCGTGGCTCGGCAGGTGCGCGAGCACCTCCTGCCAGCGCTGGTACGCGACAGGACCGGTCGCCTGGGCGATGTCGCCGAGCAGCGTGAGCGAACCGGCTGTCGCTCGCCGCGCCACCATGCGCAGCTGCATCGGCGTCAGATCCTGCGCCTCGTCGACGATCACGTGCCCGAACGACTCCGCCCGCCCCTCGATCAGCTCGTCGAGCTCGTCCAGCAGCGGCACGTCGCTCTCGCTCCAGGCGCGCGCTTTGCCTCGCGGGCGCAGGAGGAGTCGCTGTTCGTCTACGCCGAGGCTCGTCTCGGCTGCTTCGGCGAGTAGCTCCGCGCCGGTGAGGAGGGCGGCGAGCACTCGTTCCGCTGTGAGTGGCGGCCAGACCGCGTCGAGCACCCGGTTCACGCGCCCCTCTTTCACCAGTACGCGCTCGATCTCGTCGAACGCGCGCAGCGCGTCCGAGCCGAGCTTGCGGCCGTAGTTCTCGTAGAAGGCGCGGACGAGCATCGTCCGTAGACGTGCCCGGCCGGCCGAGTAGCTCGCCGACTCCCGGCGCGCCTCCTCGCGGAGCTCCGCAACGCGGTCCGGCCGCACGCGAACCTCGGTTCCGTCGAGGAAGAGCGCGAGTCCCTGCTCGGCCGGACGCAGGCGCAGCTCGACCGACCGGCGCAGCACCTCGGCCATCCGCTCGTCTCCCTTCAGCCGCTCGACCTGCCCGGCGTCGCGGTGGGGGGCTGCGGTTCCCTCCCGCAGATCCCCGATCGCCCGCTGGCGCACGCTCGTCTCGCCGAGCGACGGCAGCACGTGCGAGACGTACTCGATGAACGTCCGGTTCGGCCCGACGACGAGCACGCCGCGCCGGCCGAGCTGCTGGCGGTAGGTGTAGAGGAGCCACGACGCCCGGTGCAGTCCGACCGCGGTCTTGCCCGTGCCGGGGCCGCCCTGGACGACCAGCACGCCCTCGAGCTCGCGCGTGATCAGCCGGTACTGGTCGGCCTGGATCGTGGCGACGATCTCGCGCATGCGCTCGGTACGGCTGCGCTGCAGCTCTTCGAGGAGGTAGTCGCCGAGCGGCCCCGGCTCGTCGAGGTACGAGCCGCCGAGCGCCTCGTCGTCGATGCCGACGAGATCGCGACCCTCCAGCCGGAACCGGCGCCGCCTTGCCACGCGCTGCGGCTCGAGGGGAGTCGCGGTGTAGAAGGGCCGCGCCGCCGGCGCCTGCCAGTTCACGACGACGACGTCGTGCTCCTCGCCGTGCACCCAGCGCCGGCCGATGTAGAGCGGAAGCTCCGCGCTCTCGACGTCGATCCGGCCGAAGCAGATGTTCCGCTCGGCCTCCGCGTAGCTCTCGAGCGTCTTCGCCTCCCAGGCCTCCAGGACAGCAGCAGCGAACTCGCCCTCGCCGACGTCCTTCGTCCGCTCGACGCGCTTCCGCATGCGGTCGAGACAGGCGTAGGCGTGGTCGATGTAGGCCTGCTCGGCCGGCAGGTCGGGATGGGACGGCACGCGCTCCGTCAAGGGTAAGGTTCGCCTCCGATGGCGGTCGTGACCGAGCGGGAGTACGGGCTCTTCATCAACGGCGAGTCCGTCGAGCCTGCGTCCGGCGAGCTGCGCGAGCTGACGGAGCCTGCCACCGGTGAGCCGCTCGGACGGGTAGCGCTGGCCGGCGAGCAGGACGTCGACCGCGCGGTCGAGGCGGCGCAGGCTGCACTCGACGGCGACTGGGGACGGACGCCGCCGACCGAGCGCTCGCGCCTGCTGCACGCGCTCGCCGACGCGATCGGCGCGAACCGCAAGGAGCTCTCGGAGCTGGAGGCGCGCAACGTCGGCAAGGCGATCTCCTCTGTCAAGGCCGAGCTCTTCGGCGCCGTCGAGAACTTCCGCTTCTACGCGTCCGCGGTCGCGTCGATCTCGGGCCGCTCGAATCCGATCGGCAGCTCGCTGCTCTTCTACTCGCTGAAGGAACCGGTGGGCGTCGCGGGGCAGATCGTGCCCTGGAACTACCCGCTGCTGATGACGACCTGGAAGCTGGCGCCGGCACTGGCCGCCGGCTGCTCGGTGGTGCTCAAGCCGGACGCGGCGACACCGCTCTCGGCGCTGCGACTCGCCGAGCTCGCGACGGAGGCCGGCTTCCCGGCGGGTGCGATCAACATCGTCCCCGGGGACGGGCCGACGACCGGCGCGTACCTCGTTCGCCACCCGGGCATCGACAAGGTGGCTTTCACGGGCTCGACGAAGACCGGCGGCGAGATCATGCGGCTCGCCTCGGACCCGATCAAGCGGGTCACGCTGGAGCTCGGTGGCAAGAGCCCGAACCTGGTGTTCGCCGACGCCGACCTCGACTCGGCGATCCCGAGCGCGGTCTGGTCGATCTATTACTCCGCCGGCCAGAGCTGCGAGGCGCGCTCGCGCGTGCTCGTCGAGAAGCCGCTCTACGACGAGTTCGTGTCGCAGTTCGCCGAGAAGGCCAAGGCGCTGAAGGTCGGCGACCCGCTCGACGCCGAGACGCAGATGGGCTCGCTGATCTCCGCGAGCCACCGTGACAAGGTGCACGCCTTCGTCGAGCAGGGCCGCGGCGAGGGCGCCGAGGTCGTCACCGGCGGCGAGCCGACGGAAGGCAAGGGTGCCTTCTATCCGCCGACGGTTCTGGCCGGCGTCGAGAACCGGATGGTCGTCGCCCAGGAGGAGATCTTCGGTCCGGTCGTGACGGTGATCCCGTTCGAGGACGAGCGGGATGCGATCCGGATCGCGAACGACGTCAAGTACGGGCTGATGGCCACGGTCTGGACAGGCGATCCTGGCCGCGGCCACCGGCTCGCGCGGGCGATCAAGGCCGGGACGGTCGGGATCAACATGCCCTACACCGCCTTCCCGGGCATACCGTTCGGCGGCTACAAGCAATCCGGCTTCGGCCGCGAGCTCGCGCTCGAGACGCTCGACCTCTACCTCGAGACGAAGAGCGTGATCGTCAACACGGGCGCCAAGCCGATCAACCCGTTCGGGCTGTAGCTCCACAACTCGAATTGCGGCGAGACCGCAGTGCCAGGCTTCAGCCTGGCACGCACGTGCTAACCGTCTTTGAAGACGTCGATCGCGCCGTCGTAGCAGGACACCCAGACCTCGCGGGTCGCGTCGTCGTAGGTGATCCCGATCGGATGGCCGGCCGTCGGGACGGTCTGGAGCACGTGCATGTCGCTCGTGCGCACCTTGCTCATCGAGCTCGAGAAGTAGTTGACGACGTAGAGCGAGCGGCCGTCGGGGGCGATCGTCATGCTCCGTGGCGCCGTTCCGGTCGAGACCTTCGCGACCACCCTGCCCCCGTTCAGGTCGACCTTCGCGATGTCGTTCTCGCCGTTCAGCGTCACGTAGAGGTAGCGGCTGTCGACCGGATCGAGGACGAGATGGCGCGGCGCGTTGCCGACGCCACGGATCCACGAGACGGCGAACGTGCGCAGGTCGACGCGAGCGATGTCCGATGAGCCCATTACCGCGATGTACGCGGTCTGCGAGGACGAATCGACCGCGATCCCGCGCGGGTAGGCGCCGAGCGGAATCCGCCTCAGCGGGTGGTTGGTGGCGACACTGACGACGCTCAGGTCGTACGAGCACCAGTTGGTCACGAGCACGTAGCGGTCGTCCGGGGTGACCGCGACGTACTTGGGGACGGAGCCGACCTGCGCGACGCGATCGATCGTGAGGCTCTTCACGTCGACGCGGTAGACGAAGCTGCGGTCGTAGCCCGAAGAGGGCGAGCAGACGTCGTCGCCGGGATGGGTCAGCCCGGGCCCGTACATCGAGTAGTTCGTGACGTACGCGTAGCGGTGGTCCGGCGTGAACGCGGCCTCGACCGGCCCGCCGTGGAACCAGCCGAAGTACTGCGGGTAGCCCATCCGGCCGAGGTTGACGAAGTCGTCCAGCGTCTTCACGAGCCGGAAGCTCCGGTCGTAGACCGTGATCGTGTGCTTGTAGATCATGTTCTGGGCGAAGAAGAGCCCGGTTTGCGAGGCGACGATCGACTTCGGCGAGATGTCGCCGCCGATCGAGGTCACCTGGTGGAGGCGGAGGGCCGAGGAAGGCGTCCCGGCGAGCGACAGCGCGGCCGCCAGGACAGCGAGGGCTCCCATTCCCACGAGCCTATAGCGTTGTTCGGCGTGCGCCTGCTCGATCGTCTCGAGGAGCTCTACGAGCTCGGTGGCGGGCCGGGCGCGAACCGTCCCTTCGGCAGCGCGGAGGAGGATGCCGCCCACGAGCTGGCGATCGGCTGGCTCGAGCAGGCCGGTCTGTCTACGGAGGTGGACCCGGACGGGAACCTGATCGGCCGGGCCGCCGAGCGTCACGAAGTGTGGGTCGGCTCGCACCTGGACTCGGTGCCGCGCGGCGGCCGCTACGACGGCGCGCTCGGAGTCGTCGCGGCGATCGAGGCGGTCACGGCGGTCGGCCGCGGCTCGGTGGTTGCGTTTCGCGGCGAGGAGGTCGGTTGCATCGGGAGCCGCGCGCTCGTCGGGCGCGGCGGCCTCCCCTCGGCGTTCCTCGAGCTGCACATCGAACAGGGCCCGCGGCTGGCGCAGGCGGACGCGCCGCTCGGGATCGTCAGCTCGATCGTGGGAGTCGCGCGGGGCGAGTTCGTCGTCGAGGGCCGCGCGGGCCATGCGGGGACGACGCCGATGGATCTGCGAGACGACGCGCTCGTCAAGGCTGCGGAGCGGGTGCTGGCGATTGCTGAGACCGCGCGCGGGATCGACGGCGCCGTCGCCACGGTCGGCGAACTGGAGATTGAGCCAGGTGCGGTGAACGTGATCCCGTCGCGGGTGCGCTTCTCGGTCGACGCGCGTGCGCCCGACCGGGAGCGCTGCCAGCGGCTGATCGACGCGCTCGGCTTCGAGCCGACCTACCGTTCGGCGCCGGCCGAGATGGCACCCGACCTGCGGCGGATCCTCGCGGAGGAGATCGAGGCGCGCGGGCTGCCGGTGGTCGAGCTCACGTCAGGCGCGGGCCACGATGCCGGAATCCTGGCCGCGGCCGGTGTGCCCTCGGCGATGCTCTTCGTCCGCTCGCTCGCCGGCGGCGTCTCTCACTCGCCCGACGAGCACACCTCTCCCGAGGACATCGCGCTGGCGGTCGAGGTGCTGATCGCGGCGCTGGCTCGGTTGACGGCGATCAGTTCTCCGTGAACCTGATGGGTTGTGCGCCTTCCCAGAGCACCTTCTCGCCGACCGCCGTCAGGTGCTCGAGGCCTTCGACGACGGTTGCGAAGTGGTTGCCGGCGAGCTGGCCGGCCTTGCTCGCGAAGCAGGTCGCGCCGTACGGGAAGAGGATCTCCGTCTCGGAGACGCCGCCCGGGTAGATCAGGAGCTCACCCGGCGCCGGGTAGCTCGTCGCATCCTCGAAGCCGATCCCGAGGTCGAGGTCGCCGAACGGGATCCAGGCGGACTGGCCGCTCCAGCGGGCCTGGATTAGCTTCGACTCGAGCGGGAGCAGCCGGCGGAACGCGGCCACAGTTTGGGGAGAGCGCTCCTCCTCGAGCCGGGCGACGAGGTCGAACCCGGCGACGACGATCTTCAGCATCGCGGAAGCCTACGGCCGGAGCGCGCGAACGTGCAGAAACAGCGGCAGACGCTGCCAGCGCCGGTCGCGAGGCGCGTGAATCGCGGAGTCCGGGACGGACACCTCGCGGAGCCGTTCAATCAGGAATCCGGCGTTGGCGAGCGCTTCCGTGTACCAGCCGAGCGGCCGGTGCTCGCTCTCGAAGCGAACCGCCAGGCCGTCGCGCTCCAGGTCGTCGCGGTAACGGAAGCGGCTCATGTAGGAACCTTCGATCACGAACGGGCTGTCTCCTTTCCCGTGGTCGACGAACGTGCCGGCGGAGCCGAGCGGATGCACGACCGCGAGGCAGAGGCGGCCCCCCGGCTCGAGCACGCGGGCGATCTCGGCGATCGCGCCTTCCGCGTCCTCGATGTCCTGGAGGGACATGAACGCGATCGCGAGATCGGCATGGCCATCCGGAAAGGGCAACGACGCTGCGTCGGCGAGCCGGAGGTCGCTCGACGGGTCAGCCGAGCGCGCGGCGTCGACGAGGTGCGGTGACGCGTCCACGCCGACCACGCGATGACCGAGCGCCATGAGGTCTCGGAGCAGGCGCCCTTCTCCGCAGCCGATGTCCAGCGTGAGTCGACCGGGCGGCGGCAGCAGCTCGAGAAACGCGTCTCGGTGGAATCGCCAGTAGCTGTCATGGCCGGGAGCCCGCGCCCACTTCACCCAGCCGGGCGCGTTCCTCTCCCATTCCGAGCTTAGGTCGTCGGGCTCGGCGACGATCGTCCGCTTCATTGGGCCGCCGGCGAGTGCTGCCACCGATCGAGCGCTATCGCGACGAGCTCGTCGAGCGCGGTGTCGAGTTCCTGCTCGCGCGTGCTGTTGAGTCGTTCGCGCAGGATCGGGACGATCTCGGAGCCCGGGCGGCGGTTGACGAAGACGACGAAGCGGAAGCCGAAGCGCTGCTCGTACTCGCGGTTCAGGCGGGCGAGCTCGGCGAGCGTCGCGGGGTCGTCGTCGCTTCCCTGCTCGGTGCGAGAGCGGGCGGAGAGACCGGCGCGCTGGCCAATCGCGGGGTGGGCATCGAGAACAGCTCTCTTCTCCTCGTCAGACAGGTCGCGGGCGATCTGGCGGGCCTGTCCGAGCGGATCCTCGGCGGCGGCGAGCCGCTCGGTGAGCGGGTTCACGCCTTCGAACAGCTCGGCCAGCTGATCGAGCGTCAGCTGCCGCGGTAGCTCGCGCACGAGTAGGGAGAGACGAGCAGCGGCACGTGGTAGTTGCCCTCGCCGAGCTCGATCTCCAGCTCGACTCGCTTGAAGAACGCTGAGGGCGGATGGAAGACGAGTCGATAGAGGCCGGGCTCGACGTCGGCGAGCTCGCGCACGCGGCCGTCGGCGTCGGTCTCGCGTTCGGCGACGAGCTGGTCGGCTTGGTAGAGCTCGACCCTGACGCCCGCGGCCGGTCGCCCGGTGGATGTATCCAGCACGTGGGTCGAGATCACGAGGCGAATCTACTCGCCACGCGGCGGTGCTCGCGGGCGATCTCTTCCTCGTCCGCGTGGACGAGGTGGCCCTCGCGGACGACTTCCTTGCCGCCCACGTAGAGGCGGTCGACACGGTGCGGGGCCGAGAAGACGAGCCCGGCGACGGGGTCCTCGGCGCCCCCGAGCTCCAAGCCGTCGGTGCGCCAGACGGCGATGTCCGCGCGCTTGCCGGGCTCGAGCGACCCGATGTCGGCGCGTCGAAGGACGGCGGCACCGCCACGCGTGCCGAGCCGAAGCGCCTCACGGACGGTCATCGCCTGCGGCCCCCCACGGCCACGGGCGACGAGCAGCGCCTGCTTCACCTCGAACAGGAGGTCGCCGCGCTCGTTGGACGCCGAGCCGTCGACGCCGAGGCCGACCCGGACGCCGGCATGCATCAGGTCGCGGATCGGGGCGACGCCCGCGCCGAGCCGCAGGTTCGAGGTCGGGCAGTGCGCCACTCCGACTCCCTCGCGCCCGAAGCGGCCGATGTCGTCGCCGGAGAGGTGGACGCAGTGCGCGCACCAGACGTCGTCGGCGATCCACCCGAGCTCGGCGAGGTACTCGACCGGCGTACAGCCGAAACGCTGGACGCAGAACTCGCCCTCCTCGGCCGTTTCGGCCAGATGCGTGTGGAGCTGCAGCCCGAGCCGGCGGGCGAGCTCCGCGGAGGCGCGCATCAGCTCCGCGGTCACCGAGAACGGCGAGCAGGGCGCGACCGCGATCTGGACGAGGTCGCCGTCCTGGAGTCCGGCCAGCCGCTCGGTCTCGGCGAGGATCGTGTCGGCGTCCTCGACGAGGTCGTCCGGTGGGAGTCCTCCTTGCGACTCGCCGAGATCCATCGAGCCGCGCGAGGCGACGATCCGGAGGCCCAGCTCGCGTGCCGCCTGGAGCTCGGCTTCGATCAGACCCGTCTCGCCGCGCGGAAAGACGTAGTGGTGGTCGAAGACGGTCGTGCAGCCGGAGAGCGCCAGCTCGGCGAGACCGGTGCGGGCGGCCGCGTACTCGGCCTCGGCGTCGAGGCGAGCCCAGACCGGGTAGAGCTCCCGCAGCCAAGTGAAGAGGTCGGCCTCCTGCGCGCGGGCGCGCGTGAGGGTCTGGTAGAGGTGGTGGTGGGTGTTGACGAGACCCGGCGTGGCGAGGGCGCCGTTCAGCCGGATGGTCTCGTCGGCGGGCGGCGGCGAGCCTTCGCCGGTGGCGGTGACGTGGCCGTCCTCGACCAGGATCCAGCCGTCGGCGTGCTCGGTCGCGTTGTCGTCCATCGTCACGACGTGACCGCCGGCGAGCAGGATCGACATGGCGGCGTACCGTACTGTTTTGCAGCTGTGGAGGTCCTGACCCCGCGCTCGCTCGAGGAGGCCCTGCGGCTGAAGGCGGAGCACCCCCAGGCCGTGCCGATTGCCGGTGGGACGGATCTGCTCGTCGAGCTGAACTTCGACAGGCGACGGCCCGAGGTGATCCTCAACCTCTGGGAGGTTCCGGAGCTGAAGGGGTTCTCGCGCGAGAACGGAACGCTGCGACTCGGGGCCGGGCTGACGTACACCGAGGCGATGCGCGCGCCTTTGCGGGACGCGCTGCCCGCGCTGGCGGAGGCCGCGCGGACGGTCGGCTCGCCGCAGATCCGCAACCGCGGCACGATCGGCGGGAACCTCGGCACCGCCTCGCCGGCCGGGGACGCGCTGCCACCGCTGATGATCGAGGCCGCGGAGGTCGAACTCGCGTGCGTCGGGGGGACGCGGACGGTGCCGTTGCGCGACTTCCTGGTCGGGCCCAAGCGCAACGCTCTCGCGGAGGACGAGCTGATCGTGGCGGTGCGGCTCAGCCCCTCGGGTGCGCCGCAGACGTTCATGAAGGTCGGGCCGCGGAACGCGATGGTGATCGCGGTCGTCTCGCTGGCGGTTTCCGCGGATCGTGAGCGGGGCGTCCTGCGGGCGGCGTTCGGCTCGGCGGGCCCGGTCACTGGGCTGGTGGAGGCGGGGATCGACGAGGCGGGTGAGTTTCCCGAGAGAGTTGCGGAGGCGGCGAGCCC
This sequence comes from Gaiellales bacterium, assembly GCA_038213135.1. GTDB lineage: Bacteria > Actinomycetota > Thermoleophilia > Gaiellales > Gaiellaceae > JBBQTQ01. The sequence goes on along the minus strand of JBBQTQ010000027.1, from coordinate 14,883 downwards.
GATCGACGACGTGCGTGGCACCGCCGCCTACCGGCGTCACGCGCTGCGCGTGCTGACGAAGCGGGCACTCGAGAGGACGCTCGCATGAGGATCTCGCTGACGGTCAACGGCGAGCCTCGCGAGGCGGACGTCTGGCCGGGCGAGAGCCTGCTGTTCGCGCTACGCGAGGGCCTGGGGTTGCCCGGCTCGAAGAACGCGTGTGAGCAGGGGGAGTGCGGGTCGTGCTCGGTGCTGCTCGACGGGGACCTGGTGTGCTCGTGCCTCGTGCTGGCCGCGCAGGCGGACGGCCACGAGGTGGTCACGGTCGAGGGGCTTGCCCGCAACGGCGACCTTCATCCTGTGCAGGAGGCATTCGTCGAGGCTGGAGCCGTGCAATGCGGCTTCTGCACTCCGGGACTCGTCGTGGCAGCGGTGGATCTCCTGGCGCGCTCGCCCGACCCCAGCGACGACGAGATCCGCGAGGCGCTGTCGGGCAACCTCTGCCGCTGCACCGGCTACGCGAAGATCTTCGACGCGGTGCGACTTGCGGCGGGGCGGCTATGAGTTACGCGCGCGGGTCAGACCAAGGAAGAGCTGGCGGAGGGCTCGGCCCTCCGCGACAGCCGTCAACGGGGACCCCCCTTGGTTACCCCTCGCTCTTCAGCGTATCGGGGAAAAGCGCACCTGTCTGTGCCGAAACTGAGACGAAAGGCGCGACGCCGGAGACTGCTGTCCGGCGCCGCACCGAGCTCGAACTCGGGCGGGTCGGCGAGAGCGTGCCCCGTGTCGACGGTCGGCCGAAGACGACCGGCGAGTTCAATTACTCGAGCGATCTCAGCGCAGCAGGGATGCTCTGGGGGCACACCGCGCGCAGCCAGCACGCGCACGCCCGGATCGTCGAGATCGACATCTCGCAGGCGCTCGCGATGCCGGGCGTCCACGCCGTTCTGACCCACGAGGACGTGCCTGGCCGCAAGACCTACGGGCTCGAGCACCCCGACCAGCCGGTGCTCGCCTTCGAGCGCGTCCGCTACTTCGGCGAGGCCGTCGCGCTCGTTGCGGCCGAGCACCCCGAGCAGGCGCGTCGCGCCGCCGAGAAGATCCGGGTCGAGTACGAGCCGCTACCGCCGATCACCGACCCCGAGCGCGCCGAGGCTGCCGACCCGCTCCATCCCGGCGGCAACCTCCTTCGCCGTCTGACGATTCGCCACGGCGATCCCGACGCGCCCGGCGATGTCACCGTCTCCGGCTTCTACGAGGTCGGCAGCCAGGATCAGGCCTTCCTCGGCCCGGAATCCGGCCTCGCCGTGCCCGACGGAGAAGGCGGGATCGACATCTACGTGGCGACGCAGTGGCTGCACGTCGACCGCGAGCAGGTCGCGCCCTGCCTCGATCTGCCGGAAGACCAGGTCCGCATCCACCTCGCGGGGGTTGGCGGCGCGTTCGGCGGGCGGGAGGACCTCTCGATGCAGATCCACGGCGCGATGCTCGCGCTCCAGACCGGCCGCCCGGTCAAGATCGTCTACAACCGGCAGGAGTCGTTCGTCGGCCACATCCACCGCCACCCGGCGCGCATCTGGGCCGAGCACCGCGCAACCCGCGCCGGCGAGGTTGTCTGTGTGCGCATGCGGATCCTGCTCGACGGCGGCGCCTACGCCTCGAGCTCGACCGCGGTCGTCTCGAACGCCGCCTCCTTCGCGTGTGGTCCCTACAAGATCGACAACGCGCTGATCGACTGCGCCGGCGTCTACACGAACAATCCGCCCTGCGGCGCGATGCGGGGCTTCGGGGCCGTGCAGACGTGCTTCGCGGCCGAGGCGCAGATGGACAAGCTCGCCGCCGCGCTGGGCATCGACCCCGTCGAGCTGCGCCTCCTCAATGCGCTCGCGCCGGGCGACACGCTGCCGACCGGCCAGGTGATCGAGGGGTCGCTACCCGTTGCGGAGACGATTCGTCGCGCCGCTGCGATGACGCCACCCCAGCCGGAGGAGCTGCCGCGCGACCCGATCCGCCTGCCGGGAGGCGCCGGCAACGTCACTCGCGGAGAAGGCATTCGGAGGGGCGTGGGGTTCGCGGTCGGCTTCAAGAACATCTGCTACTCGGAGGGCTTCGACGACTACTGCGCGGCGCGGGTCGAGCTCTCGGCCAAGGGGTCGGCGGTCGTCCACTGCGCCGCAGCCGAGGTCGGCCAGGGAGTCACGAACGTGATCCTCCAGGTCGCCCGAACCGAGCTCGGCACGCGTGAGGTTCGGCTCGCGCCCACGACGACGGCGACCGTGGGCTCGGCGGGCTCCGCTTCCGCCTCCCGGATGACCTGGATGGCTGCCGGCGCGGTTCGCGACGCCTGCCGCGCCGCGAAGGAGGAGCTCGAGCGAACGGGGAGCGACGTCGACATCGAGCGGATCTACCGGCACGCGCGCACGACGCCGCTCGACCCTGAAACCGGCCAGCTCACCGGTGAGCGCGCGCACGTCGCCTTCGCCTGCGCGGCAATGCGCGTGGTCGTCGAGGTCGACATCGAGCTCGGCCTGACGCGCGTCGTCTGGGTTGGCACGGCGCAGGACGTCGGCAAGGCGATCAACCCCGAAGCGGTTCACGGTCAGATCGAGGGAGGCACCGCCCAGGGTCTCGGGCTGGCGCTGATGGAGGAGATCCAGACCCGCGACGGCCTGATCACGAACGCGAGCTTCACGGACTACCTGATCCCGACGGCGCTCGACATGCCGCCGGTTGTCTCCGAGCTCGTCGAGGACCCCGAGCCCGACGCGCCCTACGGCGCGAAGGGCGTCGGCGAGCCGCCGACGGTGGTCTCGACCGCCGCGATCCTCTCCGCGCTGCGCGACGCGACGGGGCTCGAACTGAACCGAGTCCCGGTCCGGCCTGACGACATCGCGTTACCGGCCGGCGACTGACGAGACGTAGTCGGCCACCGCGCCGATCTGCGCCGAGGTTAGCTGACCCTTGAACGCGGGCATGACGCCGCCGCCGTTCGAGACCTGGTTGAGCACGCGCTGGCGGGAGGGTTTCACGCCGTCGAGACTCGGCCCGACTTTGCCGTGGGTGCCCGCGTCGCGCAGGGTGTGGCACGAGCCGCAGCCGACGAACAGGAAGGTCTTCTTGCCCTGCGCGATCGTCGCCGGCGCCGCCGCCTTGCCCGGACCACCGCCCGGCCGGATCACGATTGCAATGAACGCGATCGCCGCCGCCGCCGTAATCGGGATCGCCCACACGGTCCTCCCCTGGTGGCGCAGGTTGAAGAAGTGCCTGATCCAGGCGCCGACGCCCATCAGGGCGACGAGGATCACCCACGCGTACGAATGCCCGTAGATCGACGGGAAGTGGTTCGAGAGCATCGCCAGCAAGACCGGCAGCGTCAGGTAGTTGTTGTGAACGGAGCGCTGCTTGCCTTGCGCGCCTGCCGCCTCGCTCGGCTCGCGGCCCGCCTTTTTCGCGCGCACGAGCTCCCAGTGCGCCGGGATGATCACGAGGAAGACGTTCGCGACCATCATCGTCCCGACGGCTGCGCCGACCTCGAGCCACGCGGCCCGGGCCGAGAACAGGCGACTCGAGCCGTACGCGATGCCCGTGATCAGAAGAGCAAGCGCCAGTGCCAGGAGCCGGTCGCGCGAGCCAAGCATGCGGCAGAGCAGCTCGTAGACGAGCCAGGCGGCGACGAGGATCCCGAGCGAGGCGACGACCGCGGCCCAGGTCGGGATGTCGGCGACGCTGCGGTCGACGAGATAGGCGCTCGCGTTCGCGTAGTAGAGGACGATCATCAGCCCGAAGCCGCTCAGCCAGGTCGTGTAGGCCTCCCACTTGAACCAGTAGAGGGGCTCGGGCAGGCGGTGCGGGGCGACCCGGAACTTCTCGATCCGGTAGAAGCCGCCGCCGTGGATCTCCCACGCCTCGCCGGCAACGCCTCGGTCAGCATCCTCCTCGCGCTCGGGCGGGCGCAGGTGATGGTCGAGCGCGATGAAGTAGAAGGAGGAGCCGATCCACGCGATCACCGCGATCACGTGCAGCCAGCGCAGGAGCAGGTTGAGCCAGTCGGTCGCGTAGAGGTCGAGCGCGAGGGTCATTTCTTCAACGAGAGCGCTGCGCCGCCGGCAAGCAGCGCGATCCCGAGCAGGCGCGGCCAGTGCAGCGCGATCGGGTGGAACCCGAAGAGGCCGTAGCGGTCGATGATCGCGGCCATCACGAGGTTGCCCGCGATCACGAGCCCGATCGTCGCGGCGACGCCGATCCGAGGTGTCCCGAAGGTGATCGCCAGCACGATGAACGCGCTCAGCAGGCCGCCGGTCCACAGCCAGACGGGCTGGCGCAGGCTGGCGGAGACCGCGTGGAAGCTGCGCTGGCCGACGAGCATCACCGCGACTCCGGCGACGCCCGCCACGATGCCCGCGAAGCCGACCGCGCCGGCGGTGCCGACCCGGGCACCGAGCTTGCCCATCACGGCTGCCTGAACCGAGCCGCCGATGCCGGCCGCGAGCGTGAGGAGGACGGCCACAGCGTTTCCCCCGGACACGCGCCAAGACTAAGCGACGCCGGGAGCGCGCGGCCAAGCCACGCCCCCCTTCGACCAAAGCTATTAGGCTCGGGCTTCTCGAACGAGGGAGGCACGATGATCAAGGCGATTGCGCTCTGGGGCGAACAGCCGGATCCCGAGCACTATGCGAAGCATTGCGAGCTTGCGCGCACCGTTCCGGGCGTGACCTTGCGGGAAGGACGGGTCTTCGGCTCGCCACCGGGCACGACGCCGGCCGCCGCTTGGTTCGCAGAGCTCGAGTTCGAGGACATGGACGCCTTCAAGCGGGCGGCGTCCAGCCCCGAGTTTGCTGCGACGGGCGAAGACGCGGCCAGCTTCGGGATCCCGCTCCAGATCTTCTTCACCGAGGTCGAGTGAGCGAGCCTTCCTCGCCCGAGCCGTGCTCGCCCGACGAGCTCGGCTTCGAGCGGATCGTCTACGAGAAGACCCCGCCTCGGGCGACGATTCGACTCAACCGGCCGGAGGTATTGAACGCGCTCGACTTCCTGACGCTGCGCGAGCTGGCGCGGGCGGCCGAGGACGCCTCCTGGGACGATGAGATCAGAGTCGTGGTGGTGACCGGAACGGGCCGCGCGTTCTGCGTCGGAGCCGATCTGAAGAGCTGGGGCGCCGAGCTACTCGGGAACCCGTCCGCCTACTGGAAGTGGTTCGGGGCGTTCAAGGACATGCACGACCGGCTGCGGGAGATCGGCAAGCCGACCGTGGCGCGGATCAACGGCATCTGCGTCGGCGGGGGCAACGAGCTTCAGATGGCCTGCGATCTCTCGGTGATCGTCGACCATGCCTACATTCGCCATGTCGGACCCGAGCACGGCTCGGTGCCCGCGGGCGGGGCGACGCAATGGCTGCCGATCATGGTCGGCGACCGGCGGGCGCGAGAGATTCTGATGCTGTGCGACGAGGTGCCCGCGGCGCAAGCTGCCGAGTGGGGACTCGTGAACCGCTCCGTCCCGGAGGCCGAGCTCGATACGGCCGTCGACTACTACGTCGAGCGGCTTGCCGTCAAGCTGCCGACGACGCTGCGCTACACCAAACAGCAGCTCAACTGGTGGCGCGACATCTCGTGGCACGAGACGATCGGCCACGCGCGCGAGTGGCTCGCACTGTCCATGCTCGGCGACGAGGCGAAGGGGGCGATCGAGAAATTCCTGAGCAGATGAGAGCCGAGCCGCCCGCGCGCATTCCCCCACCCTGGGTGGGGAGCCGGTTCCCGCCGCCCTCGAGCCGGACGCTACCCGACCAGTCCGCACGGGTCTGTGTCGGTCCCGTATCGGGTTCGGAACTTTTTGCCCACAGGGGCCGGGCTCCGCAGCCGAGCGTGGCCTCGACGGCGCAGGCGAGGGGGATCCGATGAGCGAGCAGCTCGTCCTCACCGAGCGCGAGGGCCCGGTCGCGGTCGTGACCATGAATCGGCTCGAGCGGCTGAACGCGCTCAACGACGAGCTGATCGGGCAGATCGTCGGCGCGCTCGAAGACGCGGATCGCGCCGACGACGTCAGGGCGATCATCCTGACCGGCGGCGAGAAGGCCTTCGCCGCGGGCGCGGACATCGGGATGATGGCGTCCGCTTCGCCGATGGACATGTACGCGGCGCGTGACCGGATCGACGCCTGGGATCGCATCCGCAACATCCGCACGCCGTTGATCGCGGCCGTCTCCGGCTACGCGCTCGGCGGCGGCTGCGAGCTGGCAATGGCCTGCGACCTGATCGTCTGCTCGCCGACGGCTCAGTTCGGCCAGCCGGAGACGGGTGTCGGGATCATCCCCGGCGCGGGCGGCACCCAGCGGCTCGCCAAGGCCGTCGGCAAGTCGCTCGCCATGGACGTCGTGCTGTCCGGCCGCTTCCTCACCGCCGAGGAGGCGCGTGTCGCGGGGCTCGTCGCCAGGGTCGCAGACGACTACCTCGGCGAGGCGAAGGCGGTCGCCACCGCAATCGCCGCGAAGGCACCCATCGCCACCAGGATCGCGAAGGAGCTCGTCGACCAGTCGTTCGAGACGCCGCTCGCCGCGGGCGTCGCCGAGGAACGCAAGGCGCTCTACCTCGCCTTCGCCTCGGAGGACGCCAAAGAGGGCCTCACCGCCTTCGTGGAGAAGCGCAAGCCGGACTTCAAGGGCCGCTGAGTGAAGCTCTTCGGCTCGAAGGACAAGGCAGGCGTTCGCCGCGTGCTCGTCGCAACCGACCGCTCCGAAACGGCCGAGCACGCTGTCGTCTGGGCGGCCGAGCTCGCCGAGCGTTACGGGGCCGAGCTCGTGCTCGTGCAGGTCGCGGTTCCGCCAGCGACGATCTCGGCCGAGGCCGAAGAGGATCTCGTCAAGCACGCGCAGGAGCTCGCCGGCGAGCGCGGCCGCGGCGTCGTCACGACCGGTGATGACCCCGCGAAGGCGATCGTCGACGCCGCCGAGGAGCATGACGCGGACGTGCTGATCGTCGGCAACGTCGGCATGAGCGGGCGCAAGGAATTTCTGCTCGGCAACGTGCCGAACCGCGTCTCGCACCTGACCCGCCGTACGCTCGTGATCGTCAACACGGCGCAACAAGTCGAGGGCTCGAAGAAGCGGTTCGGTAGATGACCGAGACGGGCTCGCTGCTCGGCCGCGCCGCGACGATCGGCCGCGTCCTCGCCAAGCAGGGCCTGAAGGCCCGCGACGCCCGCACGCCGCGCGAGCGCGCGAAGGCGCTCCGAGGCGCACTCGAGGAGCTCGGCCCGACCTTCGCCAAGCTCGGCCAGATCCTCTCCACCCGCCCCGACCTGCTCCCGCCCGAGTTCATCCAGGAGCTCGCATCGCTGCAGGACCACGTGCCCCCGCTCACCGAGGAGCAGGTCGTCGGCGTGATGGAGGCCGAGCTCGGCGTGCCCTGGGAGGACGTCTTCGCGAGCATCGAGCCGACGCCGCTCGCCGCCGGCACGATCGGGCAGGTGCACAAGGCGACGCTCGAGGGCGGCGCCCGGGTCGTCGTGAAGGTGCAGCGGCCCGACGCGGAGGAGCAGATCATGCGCGACCTCGGCCTGATGGAGCTCTTCGCGGAGAAGGTCGAAGGGCGCGACGCGCTCTCGAGCATCATCGACCTGCCGGCCGCGATCGCGCACCTCTCCTCCTCGCTTCGCCGCGAGCTCGACTTCCGTCAGGAGGCGGCGAACTGCGAGCGGCTGCGGGAGGTGCTGCAGCCCTTCGACCACCTGGAGGTGCCAGCCGTCCACAAGCAGCTCTCGACCGCGCGGCTGCTCGTGCTCGACCTGGTCCCGGGCGGCCCGATCAAGGAGGCGCCGCAAGGCCCCGAGCGCAAGGACGCCGCCCGCCAGCTGCTCGAGTCCTTCTACCGGCAGATCCTCGTCGACGGCTTCTTCCACGCCGACCCGCACCCCGGGAACCTGATGTGGTCCGATGGGAAGATCTGGTTCCTCGACGTCGGCATGGTCGGCGAGGTCGAGCCGCGGATGCGCGAGCTGCTCGTGCTGATGATCCTGGCCTTCTGGCAGGGCGACACGGGGTTCCTCGCCGAGGTGGTGCTCCTGCTCGCCGAGAAGGTGCCGCCCGATCTCGACGTGCCGCGCTTCGAGGCCGAGCTCGACGAGGTGGTCGCCAAGTACCGAGGGGCCTCGCTCCAGGAGATCGAGCTCGGACCGCTGATGCAGGGGATCACCGAGCTCGCCGGGCGCCACGGCGTGCGCCTACCCGCGTCCCTCGCCCTCACGGGCAAGGCGCTCGCGCAGATGCAGCTCGCGACTGCCGAGCTCGATCCGACGCTCGACCCGATGGCCGTCGCCAGCAAGTTCCTCCTCCGCGACTACCTCCGCAAGACGTTCAGCGGTGCCGACCCGAAGCGCCTCTTCTACGAGGGCCGGAAGTTCAGCACGCGGGTGACTCGCCTCGTCGAGGCGGTCGAGACGCTAAGCGGAGCGCGACCAGGCAAGGCCTTTCAGGTCGAGTTCCGCGGGACTGCTCCGCTCGAGGCGACGATCCGCGTCGCCACGCGGCGTCTGGCTCTGGCAGGCCTGTCGGCCGCGGCGATCGTCGGCGCCTCGGTGACGGCGGCTGCGAGCGCGGTCGACGAGTGGGTGCCGCTCACCCTCGGTAGCGCGGCCGCAGTTCTCTCCACGATCCTGCTCGAAGAGCTGCTGCGCCGCTAGCTCTTCTTGCGGAGCGCCCTCACGACACGTCGCTCGAGCACGAAGGCGACGACGCCCATGATCGTGCCGAGGATCAATCGCTCGAATCGCCTGCGCATCGCCGGCCAAGCTTAGATGCCTTAGGGTCCGGCGCCATGGCCGAGGTCGAGACGACTCGCGAGGGCGGGGTGCTGACGCTGACGCTGAACCGTCCGGACGTCCTGAATGCCCTCAACACGGCGATGCATCAGGGGCTGCGGGCGGGTCTCAAGGAAGCGAAAGATCCGGAGGTACGCGCGGTCGTGATCACCGGCGCGGGCCGCGGCTTCTGCGTCGGCCAGGACCTGACGGAGTTCAGCGAGGCGCCTCGCGTCGGCGACACCCTCCGCGACAACTACCACCCGAACGTCCTGGCGATCCGCGCCCTCGAGAAGCCCGTGATCGCCGCTGTGAACGGCGTCGCGGCGGGCGCGGGTCTCTCGCTCGCCTGCGTGTGCGACATTCGAATCGCCTCCGACGCGGCGAGCTTCGTGCCGGGGTTCATCGGCATCGGCCTGGTTCCCGACGCTGGCGGCTCGTACTTCATCGCGCGGCTGCTCGGGGCGGCTCGGGCCTTCGAGTGGATGACGTCCAACCGGAAGCTGAGCGCCGCAGAAGCGCAGATGTGGGGCCTCGTCTCGGAAGTCGTCGACGCGGACTCGTTCGCGCCGCGCGTGGCCGAGCTCGCGGCCGCCCGCGCTGCCGCGCCCACCAAGGGAGTCGGCATGTCCAAGCGGCTCTTCGACCACGCCCAGCACGCAACGCTCGAGGAGCAGCTCGAGCTGGAGGCCCAGCTCCAGGCCGCGGCGACGAAGACGGCCGACTTCACCGAGGGCGTGAACGCGTTCCTCGAGAAGCGCCCGGCTCGCTTCAGCGGTCAGTGAGCGAACGCCTCTCGGTCTCGGCCGTCGACTACCACACCGGCGGCGAGCCGTTCCGCATCGTCAGCGGAGGGGTGCCCGCTCTCCGCGGGCGCACGATCCTGGAGAAGCGCCGCGACGCGCACGCGCGGCTCGACCGGATCCGCCAGCTGCTCGTCCACGAGCCGCGCGGACACGCCGACATGTACGGCTGCTTCGTCACCGAGCCCGAGAACAGCGGCGCCGACCTCGGCGTCGTCTTCTTCCACAACGAGGGCTACTCGACGGCGTGCGGCCACGGGACGATCGCGCTCGTCACCTGGGCGATCGAGAGCGGTGTGATCGCGGCCCAGGGGCCCGAGACCCGCGTGGTCGTCGACGTTCCCTCCGGGCGCCTGGAGACCGTCGCGCGAGTAGAGGGTGACACAGTGCGCTCCGTTCGCTTTCGCAACGTGCCTGCGTTCGTCCACGCCGAGAACGTCGCCTTCGGCGGCGCCTTCTACGCGAGCCGGGAGGAGCGAGTCGCTCCCGAGGAGCTGCCCCGCCTGATCGAGCTCGGCCGCCGGATCAAGGCCGAGACGGAGGAGCCCGTCCACCCGGAAGAGCCTGAGCTGCGCGGGATCTACGGCGTCATCTTCTGGCAGGACGAGGGGGGCCCGCCGCTCGTCCAGCGCAACGTGACGGTCTTTGCCGACGGCGAGGTCGACCGCTCCCCGTGTGGCAGCGGCACCTCGGCAAGGCTCGCGCTGCTCCACGCCGAGGGCCGGCTCGGGGTCGGTGACGAGCTCCTGCACCGCAGCATCGTCGGCAGCGAGTTTCGGGCGCGGATCGTGGAGGAGACCGAGCTCAGCGGCGTGCCGGCGGTCATCACCGAGGTCGAGGGCTCCGCTCACCTGACGGGTTTCCACCAGTTCGTGCTCGAGCCGGACGACGAGCTCGGCACCGGCTTCCTGCTGCGGTGATCGCCGAGGCCGGGCCTGCGGATCTCGACGAGGTACGCGAGCTCTTCCGCGAGTACGCCGCGGGTCTCGGCTTCGACCTCGGCTTCCAGGACTTCGAGCGCGAGCTTGCCGACCCGGCCGCCGTCTACCGGACTATTTTGCTCGCGCCCGGCCGGGGTTGCGTGGCAATCCGGGACCTCGGCGAAGGCGTGTGCGAGATGAAGCGGCTCTTCGTCCGCGCCTCAGCGCGCGGAACGGGTCTCGGCCGCGAGCTCGCCGAAGCGGCGATCGCCGCCGCCCACTCCGCCGGCTTCGGGCGGATGCGTCTCGACACCGTGCCGTCGATGGCCGAGGCACACCGGCTCTACGAGTCGCTGGGGTTCGGGGAGATCGAGCCGTACCGGCACAACCCGGTCGCCGGCACGCGCTACCTCGAGCTCGACCTCACTTCGCGCACTCGGTGAGGCCGGCCTGTGTCGCGATCTGCCGTGAGCGCGCGCTCTCGCCGCTCTCGCGCGCGATGACCCGCTCGATGGCCGGGACGTCCTTCCCGGCGGCGATCAGATCCTTGAGCGCTGCGATCAGCTTGTCCCCCTGCTTGCCGTAGGCATCGTGCGCGGCGGCATCCGGCTTCGGCGGCTTCAGCGCCTTGAACTTGCCGATGTCGTCCTGGGCGATCGGGAGCAGCTTCGTTGCGAACGCGGGGAACTGCGTGACCGCCTTCGGACTCCCGAGCGCCGCGAGCCGGGTGTTGTAGTCCGCGCAGAGCGCGTTCGCCTGCTTCAGGTACTCGTCGTGCGAAAGGCCTGACGAGCCTCCGCAGCCCGCGATCGCGGCGACCGCGCCGAGCACCGGGACGAACCTGATCGCGCGCACGACCGGCAGCCTACTGATCGGACGCAGCGCAACGGCTCATGCCGAGCGCGCGCTCGAGCTGCGTCTCGCGCGCCGCACGCTCGCCGACCTGGACACGGAGCTGGTCGATCGCCGGGATCGCCGCGGGCGAGCCCGAGCGCGCGATCCGGCTCGCCCGCTGGAGCAGCGGGACTGCCTGCTGCTCGAACGCGACCGCGGCACGCCGATGGTCACGTCCCGCAAGCGACCTCGAGCCCGGTAGAGCGCCGCTCTCAGCTCGCCAGTAGAAATAGGATCGCGCCAGCGAGTGCGGTGAGGCCGGGCAGGCCGCTCATACGAGCAACCGTAGGGGAGGTCGAGCGTGTCAGACGTAACGGTGAAGCGGGTCGATGAGATGGAGAGGACGTTCGGAGGCGCCTTCGTCCTCGCGCGGGCCTCTCTTGGTGTGAGTTCCTTCGGCCTACAGTTGCTGGACCTGCCCCCCGGATGGGAGGGCCCCGAGCACTCGCACGAGGGAATGACCGGAGAGCGTGCCGCGATGGCCAACGACGGTCAGGAGGAGGTCTACCTCGGGCTGGAGGGCTCGGCGATTCTGCGACTCGACGGCGAGGAGGTGTTGGTCGAGCCGGGCGTGATGGTCCGCTGCGGCCCGGGCCAGACCCGTCAGCTCCTGACGCGGGAGAGCTCGGCGCAGGTGCTCGCGATCGGCGGCGTGCTGGGCGCGCATACACGGCGCCGGCATTCACCGAACTGCCGCAGTAGGCGGCCGCCCCGCAAACGACCAACGGCACGCTAGATCGTCTTGAACTGCTCGAACGGCTGGCGGCAACTGCGGCAGTAGCGCAGCGAGCGGCACGGCGTCGGGCCGAAGAGGTTCTCGAGCGCGGTGTCGGTCGAGCCGCAGTACGGGCAGCGGTGGATCGCCTTTTGGAGCTGGAGGAGCTGCGGGCCGCCGGGCTCGCGAGGCGGGGGCGGCGCGAAGCCGGCCTCGCGCAGCTTCTCGCGGCCGGCGGGCGTGATCTTGTCCGTCGACCACGAGTCGTCGCTGATCACCTCGACGTCCGCCTCGGCGCCGAGCGACTCGATTCGCTCCTCCATCTGGGAGCACATCACCTCTAACGCGGGGCAGCCGAGGAAGGTCGGCGTGAACTCGACGTGGACGCGCCTGCCCTCGACCTGCACGTCGCGGACGACGCCGAGGTCGACGAGCGAGATCACCGGGATCTCGGGGTCGGCGAGTTCCCCGAGCGCCTCCCAGACCTCGGCCTCGGTCACCATGCGGCGCCTGGCACCGAGCGCCGCACCTCGGTCATCTCCTCCCAGAGCGGCTCCCATTCCGGCGAGAGCGAGCGCTCGACCGGCTCGACCTCCTCGCGTCCGACCCGCTCGGCGAGCGCCGGCCGGAGCGACTCGTCGAGGACACCGAGCGCGCAGGGCCAGAGCTCCGCGATCGCGTCCTGGAGTCGCGCCTCGCCCGCGAGCCGCTCGGCCCACATCTGGGCGTGCAGCCGGTGGTAGGCCTCCTCGCGGTCGATCTTGGCGGCGAGGCCGGCGACGGCCGGATCGGACGCCTCCTTCAGACGCGTGATCCGCAGCTCGTCTGCGGTCTCGTAGAGCCAGTGGCGCGCGATCGTCCGCGCCCAGTCGGGCACGAAGCGCAGCTGCACTAAGGGCGCGCAGAGGTACTCCGAGGGCGCCCGGTCGAACGCGAGCGCGTCCGCGTTGTCGGCCAGCAACTGGTAGAGCGCCCGCGCGTGGCCGATCTCGTTCTGCGCGATCGACGAGAAGGCAACGTCCTCCTCGAGCAGCGGCGCGATCCCCGTCCATTCGGAGTTGCGCCAGCCGAGGACGAGCTCGTCGTCAGCGATCTGGAGCAGCAGTTCCCGCTCGTTCACGGGCCTCCTTCAGCTTCCCCTTGAGCGAGTAGCCGTCGACGCGGTGGTAGTTCTTGCCGAGCTCGTCGACGAAGTCCTCGACCTCGCGAACCGCGTCACGCGGGACGATCCAGAGCGCGACGCTCTCGCCACGACGACCGTACTGCTCGTGGGCATAGGCGTGCGCGAACGCCTCGCCGGGCGCCGCGACCGAGCCCGCGTGCTCGAACGCCTGGCCCTTCCGCTCCTGGCGGAAGACCTCCCAGATCATGCGGCTTCGGCGAGCACCGCGCGGCGAACCCACTCGGTCTCGTCGCGCGTCAGCCGCCGGAAGTCGAGTCGCTCCGCGGTCTTCGGGCCGTGACCGGTCACGACCGAGCGCAGCTCCTCCCAGTCGGGCTCGCTGTACTCCCAGACGCCGTCGTCGCGCTTGCGCAGCTTCGGGTCGGGCACGGTCAGGCCGAGCTCCCAGATCTGCGGGACGTAGCCGTCGAGGAACTGCTGCCGAGCCTCCTCGTTGCCCTGCGTCTTGATCCGCCACTGCACGACCGGATCCTCCTCGGCCGGGATCGGGTTGCCGTGGAACTGCATCAGCGGCCCCCACCAGCGGTTCAGCGCCTCCTGGACGAGCTCGCGCTGGCCATCGGTGCCGAGCATCAGCGTCAGGATCACGTCGCGGCCGTGGAGGATGTGGAACGACTCCTCCCAGCAGATCTTCTTCATGATCCGCGCGTACGGCGCGTACGAGCACTTGAGCAGCGCCTTCTGGGAGATGATCGCCGCCGCGTCGACGAGCCACGCGATCACCCCGACGTCGCCCCAGGTTTTCGTCGGGTAGTGGAACACGTTGTGGAACTTGGACTTGCCGGAGATCAGGTCCTCGAGGCAGGCCTCGCGCGGCTTCCCGAGATCCTCGACGACTCGGTAGATCAGCTGAGAGTGGCCGACCTCGTCCTGCACCTTCGCCGTCAATGCGAGCTTGCGCTGGAGCGTCGGCGCGCGGAGGATCCACTCGCGCTCGGGCAGCACGCCCATCAGCTCCGAGTTGCCGTGCATCTCGATGAACTTGATCAGCTTGGCCCGGTACTCGTCGGGCATCCAGTCCTCGACCTCGACCTGGCCTCCGGACTGCACGTATTCGAGGAAGTCCTGTTCGTTTCTCATCGGCGCCCCCTGCTCGACCCTAACGATCGTTAGGGTACCGATCCGCCCCCTTGAACGCTAGCGGCGGTCACGGTATTCTCGGGCACGTGCGTAAGGGGTCGCGCATCGTGCTGGTGCTCCTGCTTGCCTCGATTTTCGCGGGCGACGCGAGTGCAAAGGGGGGGCCGCGCAACGTCACGGTGCGGCTCGCGGGTGGCGCAGCAGCGAAGACGATCGGAGCTGCGGGCGGCTCTGTCTCCGTCGGGACGTCGAAAGCGACCTTCACCCTCGCGATCCCGAAGGACGCTCTCACCGCCGACGTCAGGATCACGCTCACGCCGGTCGCGGGCATCGGGGGTCTCCCGTTCCGGAGGGGGCTCGTTGGCGGCGTCCAGCTCGCGCCGGAGGGGCTGCGCCTGAACGTCCCGGCGACGCTGACGATCGCGGCCAGGCACAAGGTGGCGGTCGCCCTGCAGACACCTGTCGCCTGGTACGCGCGAGGCAAGGACTTCCATCTCTATCCACCGCATGGCGACC